>QNCD01000031.1 GCA_003644385.1 Candidatus Omnitrophota bacterium | reverse complement strand
GGTTGTAGAGGTGCGCATTGTTCTCCGGCCTGTGATTGCGGCAGGTTTATTGAGGTTTGGAACTTGGTGTTTACACAGTATAACCGCCTGGAAAACGCTACGCTGGAGCCTTTACCAAAAAAGAATATAGATACCGGCATGGGGTTGGAGAGGCTGGCAGCGGTAATGCAGGGAGTGCGTAACAATTTCGAAACCGACCTTTTTAAGCCGTTGGTCTGTGAAATAGTGCGCAGTAGCGAAAACGAAGTAACAAGCAAAGAAAATGTTTTTGCTGTTGCCGACCATATCCGAGCGATAGTTTTTGCAATTTATGACGGCGTATTGCCTTCCAACGAGGGACGGGGTTATGTGGTAAGAAAAATTATCCGTAAAAGCAGCCTGCACTTAAAATCCTTAGGAATTAAAAAGCCCTTTCTTTATAAAATGGTTCCGGTTCTATCAGAATTAATGCAAAAGCCTTATCCGGAATTAAAAAAAAGAAGAGAAAATATCTCTGAGATTATTTTAGCGGAAGAGAAGAGTTTTATTAATACCCTGGAAACTAGCGATAGTTTGTTAAAAGAAAGATTTACACCGGGAATATCCGCTTGGCAAGCAGGAAAGTTAGCCTTTGAACTTTACGATACCTACGGGCTGCCTTTAGAATTGACCATGGACTGGCTGGATAAACATAAGATTAAATTTTCAAAAGAGGCATTTGATCAAGAGCTCAAGGCCCAAAAAGAACGCTCTAAATCGCAGAGTGCGATGAAAGGCGATGTCTTTGATTTGAAAGGCCTGGGATTGGCAGCAGGCGAAACAAAATTTACAGGGTATAAAGATTATCAGACTAAAAGTAAAATTATAAAAATTTTAAAAGCCTCAAAAGATGTCAGTGAAATATCGGAAGGCGAAAATGCAAAAGTGATTTTAAAAAATTCCTGTTTTTACGGCGAGAGCGGAGGCCAGGTAGGCGATTCAGGAGAATTAATAAACGGTAATAATATATTCCGTGTCTTAGACGCTAAAAAAATCGGCAAGAATATTTTACACATCGGCAGAGTTAATCAGGGGAAATTTAAGATTGGAGACGAGGTAAAAGCAATAATAGATGCTAAGCGGCGCTTGGATATTGCCCGTAATCATACTGCCACCCACCTTTTACAGGCGGCATTAAGAAAAGTTTTAGGAGAGCATGTCCAGCAGCAAGGTTCTCTGGTTGCCGGGGATAAGCTGCGTTTTGACTTTACGCATTTTAAGGATATAAGCCAGCCTGAATTAGAGAGAATTGAAGAAATTATAAACGAATATATTGCGAAAAACTTTTCTTTAACCGTTGAAGAAAAAGAATTGTCAGAGGCAAAAAAAGAGGGTGCTCTGGCTTTTTTCGGCGAAAAATACGAAGATAAAGTGAGGATGGTTTCAATAGGCGATTTTTCTAAAGAATTGTGCGGAGGTACGCACCTGAATTCAACCGGAGAGATTGGAATTTTCCGCATTATCCATGAAGGCTCTGTTGCCAGGGGTATCAGAAGAATTGAAGCTGTAACCGGAGAAGTCGCATATAAGATGGTTAAGCACCAGGAAAAGACGTTAGGCGAAGTATCGCGGATGTTAAATACAACTCCTGAAAATGCGTTAAATGCGCTAGAGGACAATTTAAGTAAATTGAAAAGAGTGGGGAAAAAATTAGATTCCCAGATGATAGAGGGCCTTAGGGCTTCGATTGAAGAGATTGTAAAAGAAGCGCAAATCCTTGATGGTATCAGCCTGGTTTATAAAGAGCTCGGCGGTTTAGGCATGGATTTATTGCGCAAGACGGTAGATCTGGTGAAGCAAAAGGTAAAAAATTGCGTAATCTGTTTTACTGCCCGGCAATCCGGACGGGCTCTACTGGTGATGGGGGTAACCGATGATTTGGTGCAAAAAGGCTTTGACGCCTCAAAGATAATTAGCCAGATAGCTCAAAGCATCGGCGGTAAAGGAGGCGGAAGAAAGGATTTTGCCCAGGCAGGATCTCAAGCCCCCGAGAGTTTTAACACTGTTTTTGAAAAACTAAGAGAAGTAGTGAGGCAAATAAAGTGAAGATAATCCGTTCGACGAGTAAAGAATTAGAGAGAATTTATAACAGAAGTTTTAAGGCTTCTAAGCGGATAGAGGAAAAGGTCAAAGGAATAATTCAGGATGTACGTACCCTGGGCGATGAAGCAGTGCTTAAATATACCAGGAAGTTTGATAGGGTTAAGTTATCCGCGCGGAACTTAAGAGTCTCTGAGATCGAGATAAGCGGGGCTTATCAAAGCATCAGCCCTAATTTCGTTTCTACTTTAAAATTAGTAATAGATAATGTTACGCGTTTTTACCGCAAATCAATAAAAAAATCCTGGAAGACAAAGGATTCTGACGGGGTAATCCTCGGGGAAAATTATTCGCCTTTGGAAAAAGCGGGAATTTATATTCCCGCCGGTACAGCACCCCTGGTCTCTTCTGTTTACATGACTGTTCTTCCGGCAAGGATAGCCGGGGTTAAGAACATTGTTTTAATCAGCCCTCCGGATTCAAGGGGCAATATTAACCCGCACATCCTGGTAGTAGCCGATCTTTTAAAGGTTGATGAAATTTACCGCGTGGGGGGAGCGCAGGGGATTGCTGCTTTGGCTTTTGGCACCAAGTCTATTCCCCGGGTAGATAAGATTGTCGGGCCGGGGAATATTTATGTCAGTGAAGCCAAGCGGCAGGTTTTTGGTTACGTGGATATAGATATGATTGCCGGGCCAACGGAACTGGTAATCATTGCCAACCGTTACAGCGACCCTAAATTTATTATTGCAGACCTTAGGGCCCAGGCTGAACACTCCGGCGGATTAGCTGTATTGATTACAAATTCAAAGAGCTTAGCCAGGGAAGTGAAGATAGAGAGTAATGATGTAAACGGATGCATCATCTTGACGAAAAACCTCTCTGAGGCCGTAGATATAACCAATAAGATTGCCCCTGAGCACCTTGAGATTCTGGTGAATAACCCCAGGGCATTTCTTAAAGGAATTAAAAATGCCGGAGCAATATTTTTAGGCCCCTACAGCCCGGCTGCAATCGGAGATTATATTGCAGGGCCGAGCCATGTTTTGCCTACTGCCGGAACAGCGAGGTTCTTCTCAGGCTTATCCGCTTATGATTTTCTTAAGAACAGCCATATTATCGGTTATACAAAGAAAGCACTGGAAAAATACCGGGAGCCGCTTGAGAAAATCGCCGGTATTGAGGGATTAAACAAACATTTGGATTCGGTAAAAATAAGGTTTTAATTAAGTTTGCTCTATTGAACAAAAAAATAGAGAGGGATAAATGAAAGAAAGAATAGCCAGTAGAATAAGAAGTACAAAAGAGACAGAGATAACCGTTAGGTTAAATATCGACGGTACAGGCAAAACAAGGATAAAAACCGGTATCGGCCTGCTTGACCATATGCTGGAATTATTCGGTTTCTGGGGGCATTTTGACCTCGAGATTTTTACCAGCAAAGCGGATATGGAAATCGATATCCACCACGCTAATGAAGATGTAGGCATTGTTTTAGGCCAGGCATTTAAAGAAGCGTTAGGAGATAAAAAAAGCATTAATAGGATCGGCTCTGCTTCCGCGCCCATGGAAAACGTAACTGCATGCGTAACTGTGGATATCAGCGGAAGGGGCTCTTTAAAGATAAACATGCCGAATGGGGCTTTTGAATATCATCAAGCGCAAGAAGGGTATGAATTTAAGTATTTAGAGCATTTCCTGGATTCTTTTTCTAAGCAGCTGGGAATGAACCTGAATATTAAGCTGGAGAATCCTAGCAAAGACTTACATACTACTCTTGAGCCTGTTTTTAAGGCCTTAGGTATATCTTTAGATCTTGCCACTCAAATCGACCCACGCCGCAAAGGAGTGCCGTCTACCAAGGGTGTGATTGATTAAGTGAGGGTAAAACGATTATTCCCGTAGTTGAAGTTAATATAAGGCTACTCGGTATCAATTCGGCCATATAACTTACGTTCACTTATGTTTCGTAAGTTATGGCCTCATTGAAATGATTGCGATTATCGATTATGGCATGGGGAATATCCACAGTGTAAAAAAGGCGCTGGAGCGTTTCGGCGCAGATACTTTAGTTACTAATAAACCCGCAGATATTGGAAAATGCCATAAACTGGTTTTACCGGGTGTGGGGGCTTTTGACGATGCAGTAAGGGAATTGAAAAGAACAGGCCTGCTTGATGAACTAAAAAATCATATCAAAAATAAAAAACCTTTTTTGGGTGTTTGTTTAGGGATGCAGCTTTTATTTGAAAGCAGCCAGGAGGCAAAAAAAGAAAAAGGACTGGCAATTTTAAAAGGCAGGGTAGTAAAAATAAAGGCAACAAAATCTGCCAAAGTGCCGCACATGGGATGGAATCAGCTGAAGCAAGTCACAACGTCGCAGCGTCACAACGTCATAAGCCCGTGTCCACTGCTTAAAAATGTGCCTGATAATAGTTATGTCTATTTCTGCCATTCTTATTACCCAGAGCCCGCTGACAACAGCCTGATTGCCGCTACTACTAATTACGGCCTAGATTTCGCAGCAATAGTCTGGCAGGATAATATTTACGGTATGCAGTTTCATCCGGAAAAAAGCCAGGGCATAGGGTTAAAAATGTTGGAGAATTTCGTAGGCTTATGTTAATTATTCCGGCAGTAGATTTAAAAAATGCTAAAGTAGTAAGGTTATTTAAGGGCGAATACGACAAGGAAAAAATTTATTCCCAGGAGCCCGAAGAGGTTGCCAGATACTGGCAAAAAGAGGGAGCCGAATTAATCCATGTTGTAGACCTTGATGGCGCTGTCAGCGGCGCGCCCAAAAATGTCGGCAGCCTTAAAAAAATTATAAATGCAGTAAGCATACCTGTTCAATTCGGAGGAGGCGTACGTTCAAAACAGGTGGTTGAGGAACTTTTTAGCTTAGGCGTAGCAAAAGTAATGCTGGGTACGATTGCCCTGGAGGGTTTAGCTTTATTGGAAAATCTTTACGCTAAATACGGGGAGAAAATTGTTGTCAGCGTTGATATCAGCAAGGAAGGCGGTATTGCCTTAAAGGGATGGACCCAGACAAAAGAAGAAAAAGGTTTGGTTATTTTTTGCAAGACTTTAAAGAAAATCGGTATTAAGCAAATAATTTATACCGATATAGAAAGGGACGGAACCCTTTTGGGGGCGAGGGTATATATTTTGGAAAATTACCTTAACGTATTAAAAGCGTTAAGAATAGAAATGCAGGTGATTTTTGCCGGAGGAGTTTCCTCCCTTGAAGATATTGAATCTCTTAAAAAACTGGAAAAAAAAGGGTTGGCTGGTATAATTGTGGGCAAGGCCTTATACGAAAAAAAATTCAGTCTCAGGGAAGCTATTAGTTAAACCCCTAAAAAGGAGGTACCTTGTGTTTAGTAAAATCGTTGTTTGCATTTCTGTTTTAGTATTAGCTGCGGGCTTAAGCGGCTGCGCTACTATGGGGAAACAGAAAGATACACAGATCCAGGGATTAAAGAACAGGATTGCTGTTTTGGAGGAACAGCTTCAGCTTAAAGATGAGGAGATTGAGAATTTGAGCCAGGAAGTTGCTAGCTTAGAGAAACAAGCGATAGTAGAAGCAAAACCGGTTGTTCAGCAAGCGCCAAAAAAAGCAAGTCAAACTTCCAAGACAAAGCAAATTCAAATTGCCCTTACTAATGCCGGATATAATCCCGGGCCGATTGACGGAAAAATGGGCAAGCGCACCCGTCAGGCAATCAGGGATTTCCAAAGAGACCATAATTTTACCGTTGACGGAAAAGTCGGTAAAGAAACATGGGGTTTGATGAAACAGTTTTTAACCATGAAAGCAAAATAGCTCCAAGTCCGTGTTTCATGGGTATTTATTCAGCAATAAATTAGAAAAGTAATTAAAAGGATTTAAGAATGCTGACTAAGCGCATAATCCCCTGTTTAGATATGAAGGGCGGCAGGGTTGTTAAAGGTGTTAAATTTGTCGGGCTGCGCGATGCCGGCGATCCGGTTGAAATCGCTAAGATTTACGATCAACAGCAGGCTGATGAATTGGTTTTCTTAGATATTACCGCAAGTTTTGAACAGCGAAAGACCCTGATTAATCTTGTTGAGGCAATTGCTAAGAATATATTTATGCCCTTTACCGTTGGGGGCGGCATCAGCGATATCGATGATATAAAAGCCCTGCTAAAAGCAGGAGCAGATAAAGTCTCCATTAATACAGCTGCGGTTAAATGCCCGGATTTGATTAAGGATGCTGCGGAAAAATTCGGCAGCCAGTGTATTGTGGTTGCGGTTGATGCAAAGCAAAGCCAGAAAGCCGCAAAGCCAGAAAGCCAGAAATGGGAGATTTATATAAACGGCGGCAGGACGCCTACTGGTTTAGCGGCAGTTGATTGGGCCAAAAAGGGTGCTGAGTTAGGCGCAGGGGAAATTCTTTTAACGAGTATGGATTATGACGGGACAAGGGACGGATATGACTTGGAATTAACCAAAGCTGTAGTGGAGGCGGTAAATATACCTGTAGTTGCTTCAGGGGGCGCAGGTAAATTAGAGCATATGTATGATGTTTTGACTAAGGCAGGAGCAGATGCTGCTTTGGCAGCCTCGATTTTTCATTTCGGGGAATTTTCTATTAAACAGGCAAAAGAATATTTAAAAGAGCGAGGAGTGCCGGTGCGCCTATGAAGAGAAAGACAGATTTTAATTTAAAAAAGCTTAAATTTGATAAAAAGGGGTTGATTCCCGCGATTATACAGGATTATAAAACAAAGCAGGTTTTGATGCTCGCTTATATGAATAAAAATTCACTGCTTAGGACTATAAAATCAGGGAAGACCTGTTTCTGGTCACGCTCAAGGAGAGAGTATTGGGTGAAGGGAGAAACATCCGGAAATTTTCAGTTTGTCAAGACAATTGCTTATGATTGCGATATGGATGCCTTGTTGATAAAAGTCCGCCAGAAGGGTGTTGCCTGCCATACCGGAAACAGAAGTTGTTTTTACCGAAAGGCTAGCCAGTAATGTATTGCCCTGGATTAAAAGAATTTTTGAAGTTGTCTAAAAAAGCAAACGTGGTGCCGGTTTACAAGGATGTCAGCGCAGACCTGGATACGCCGGTTTCAACTTTTCTTAAAATAAAAAAGAACGATTACGCTTTTTTGCTGGAATCGGTTGAGGGCCAGGAGAAGATTGCCCGTTATTCCTTGATGGGCTCCAACCCGAACTTGATTTTTAGAAGCAAGGCAAATAATATTGAATTGATTTACGCCGACCGGAAGAAAAGAGGCAGCGCGCCCGTTAAAAACCGCGAGAGGTTTATCGGCAGAACTGACCCTTTGAGTGAATTAAGAAAAGTGATGAATTATTTTAAGCCTGCGGTTGTTAACGGGTTGCCGCGTTTTTTCGGCGGGTTTGTCGGCTATGTCAGCTACGATATGGTAAGATTTTTTGAGAAGCTGCCCGACAAAAACCGCGACGACCTTAAACTGCCCGACGCAATTTTTATCCTTACTAATAATATACTTGTTTTTGACCACATGAAACACAAGATTAAAATTATTGATAACGTAATCATTCCCGGAAATCATAAAAAATATTCAAAGAATGCACTGCGCAGGCTTTATAATCAAGCTGTCAGAGATATCGAAAATGTGCACAAGGAGTTGAAAAAACCTCTTTCCAATAGTAAAGAAGATACGAAAAAGAGTTTAAAAGCAATAAAAATTTCTTCGAATTTTAAAAAGAAAAAATTCATGGAAATAGTCAGGAAAGCCAAGGATTACATTAGAAAAGGCGATATCATCCAGGTGGTTTTATCCCAGAGGCTAAAAGCAAAAATCCAGCGCAAGCCTTTTGATATTTACCGTAAATTAAGAAGCCTTAACCCCTCACCTTATATGTTTTATCTGAAATTAAAGGAGGTTACGCTTATCGGTTCTTCCCCTGAGATGTTGGTGCGCTGCGAAGGCGGGATAGTCCAGACTAGGCCCATTGCCGGTACCAGGCCGCGGGGCAAGACCGAAAAAGAAGATCAGCGCCTGGAGGCAGAATTATGTAAGGATAAGAAGGAAGCGGCAGAGCATATTATGCTGGTTGATCTGGGCAGAAACGATTTAGGCAGGATAAGCAAGCCTGGAAAAGTAAGGGTGAGCGAATTTATGAAGGTGGAGAAGTATTCCCATGTCATGCACCTGGTCAGCGAAGTAACCGGGGTATTAAATAAGAAATACGACAGCTTTGATGTTTTACGGGCTTGTTTTCCGGCGGGAACGGTTTCAGGCAGTCCCAAGATCCGGGCAATGGAGATCATCGAAGAATTAGAAAACATAAAAAGGAATCTCTACGCCGGCTGTGTGGGGTATTTCAGTTTTTCTAAAAATATGGATACCTGTATTACTATTCGCACCATCGTAATCCAGGGAAACCGGGCCTATATTCAGGCCGGGGCGGGAATCGTTGCTGATTCAAAACCGGAAAAAGAATATTATGAATCAATGAGCAAGGCCAGCGCCCTCCTGGAATCCTTATAGGGGACGTTTCTATGTATCCGAACATTTTGAAAATAAAAGAGTTAGAAAAATTTCTGCACAGAGTTAAGTTAGGTGGTAAGTAAATTTTATTTATTAAAAGAGCAAGTTTGAATTCGATGCTGTTTTAACTTATTGTATTTTAAGGGGATAGGCGAAGTAGAAACGTCCCCAATAAAGGAGGGAGGATGGCAGTAAAAATACGTTTAAAAAGAATCGGAAAGAACCCTAAGAAAAATCCTCATTTCCGCCTGGCAGCTTTTAATGAAACAAAAGGCAGAGACAGCAGGTGCCTGGAGGAATTGGGTTTTTATAATCCGCTGAGTGGGGAATCAAAATTAAAAAAAGACAGGATTAATTACTGGCTTAAGAACGGTGCTATTGCTTCTAAGACAGTAAGCGACCTAATTAAAAAAGCAGAAAAAGGCAGTTAAATCTACTTGAAGGAGGTTATTATGCCGCAAGGTAATGCGTTTGGGAGCTTTATCCCTATAATTCTTTTATTTGTAATTTTTTATTTTTTTTTGATCCGTCCCCAGAAGGCAAAGGAAAAAGAACATCAGAAGATGATTGCCGGACTTGCCAAAAACGACGAGGTAGTAACTTCTGGCGGGATACACGGAACAATCGTGAACGTAAAAGAAAAAACCATAGTGTTAAGAGTTGATGAAAACGTAAAAATGGAAATAGAAAAAACCTGTGTTGCCGCATTGCTGAAATCTCAGAAATAACCGGAAAAGTTTTATGGAGAAAAGAGTCTTTTATAAGTCGATTTTAATCCTGACAGTGCTGCTTACCTGTTTATATTTTGCTTTCCCTTTAAATAAGCGCATAAACCTGGGATTGGATTTAATGGGAGGGATGCACTTAGTCTTAAGAGTTGATACGGCCGGCCTTTCTAAAGAAGCCAAAGAGGATGCTACTGACCGGGCGCTTGAAGTAATCAGGAATAGAATAGACGAATTCGGGGTGAGAGAGCCCACGATACAAAAACAAGGCGAAGAAGAAATCGTTGTGCAGCTGCCCGGGATTGCCGACCGTCAGCGAGCCATTGATCTGATCGGCAAGACCGCACTCTTAGAGTTTAAGCTTGTATTAAACGACCCCAAAAAATTAAGTGCGGCAATCGCCGGCGATGTTCCCGAGGGCTATGAATTAAAATATACGCAAGACGAAGACGAGCCTATTCTGCTGGAAAAAGAGGCAGTATTAACCGGGGATACCCTGGTAACCGCCGAAATAAAATTCGATCAGAGCCGTTTTAACGAACCGATTGTCGGCCTGCAGTTTAACTCACAAGGAGCAAAAAAATTTGCAGAAATTACAGCTAATAATGTCGGTAGGAGGCTGGCGATAGTTCTTGACGGAAAAGTTCAGTCTGCGCCCCGCATAAGAGAAGCAATTCCTACCGGAGAAGCAGTGATTACCGGGCATTTTAGCATAGAAGAGGCGCAGGACCTGGCTATTGTCTTAAAGGCAGGCGCTTTGCCGGCTCCGATGTATATAGAGGAAGAAAGGACTATCGGGCCGTTATTAGGGCAGGATTCGATAAATAAAGGAATCAAGGCGAGCCTAGTCGGAGCAATTCTTATATTTGTGTTTATGGCTATTTATTATTTTATCGCCGGTATTGTTGCGGATATCGCTCTATTATTTAATTTAATAATAATTTTAGGCGGCTTAGGCATGCTTCCGGTATTATTTCCTGGGGTCTCTGCTACCTTGACTTTACCCGGAATAGCAGGGATTATTTTATCTTTAGGCATGGCTGTGGATGCTAATGTGTTGATTAATGAACGCATAAGGGAAGAAATGTCTGCCGGAAGGTCTTTACGCAGCGCGATTTCAAACGGCTACAATAAGGCTTTCAGCGCGATTTTGGATTCCAATCTTACAACCTTGATTGCCGCGTTTTTACTCTTTCAGTTTGGCACCGGGCCGATAAAAGGCTTTGCGGTTACCCTAACCATTGGTTTGTTGGCAAGCATGTTTACAGCTATTGTAGTTACGCGTACCATATTTGAACTAGCGCTAAGCACAGGAATTTTAAAATTAAAATCCTTACCAATGCTTAGGCTGATAGGCCAGACAAAATTGGATTTTATCGCAAAAAGGAAATTTTTTTACGTCGTCTCAATACTTGTGGTGGCAGTAGGCTTAGCAGCCTTTTTTAACAGGGGCGAGAAAGTTTACGGCATTGATTTTGCCGGCGGGCAACTACAGGAATACAGCTTTACTAATCCGCCGCAAATAAATCAGGTAAGAGAAGGCTTAGCCGAGCTGGATTTAGCCGATGCTTCCATACAACAGTTTAAAGAAAATCCCCGGATAGTCCTTATCAGGACTTCGATTGACAAGAGCGATTTAATCACCGAAAAGCTTAAAGAAAAATTCCCCGGACAGGAGATTCAGATTTTAAGGATTGAGAGGGTAGGCCCGATCGCAGGCAAGCACTTAAAAACAAAAGCAATCCGTGCGCTGATCTGGGCGTTGATCGGAATCCTGGTTTACGTGGGATTCAGATTCAGGCATTTTAATTTTGCCGTTGCAGGCGTAATCGCGCTTTTTCACGACGTCCTGGTAACCCTGGGGCTTTTAGCGCTGACAGGCAGGCAGATAGATTTACTTTCTGTCACAGCTTGTTTGACCATAGCCGGTTATTCTATAAATGACACGATAGTAATTTATGACCGCGTACGGGAGAACTCCCGTCTTATGCAGCGGCGCTTAAAACTTTCAGAACTCATAAATTTAAGCGTAAATCAGACTTTAAGCAGGACAATTTTAACTACCTTGGTAACCTCGCTGGCTGTGCTTTCGATTTTATTTTACGGCGGCGAAGTCTTAAGTAATTTTGCCTTTGCTTTATTAATCGGCTTTATTTCCGGTACCTACTCCACTGTTTTTATTGCCTCGCCTTTAGTGCTTGCCTTAAACCGAAGACGCTCTTAAGCGCTCTTTGCGGCAGGCAGGCAAATTAAACTTAAATAAAAATGTTTAAAACGCTTAAGCTTTACAGAAATCAGTGTATTGAATTAGAAAACCTATTGGCTTATTTGCTGAATTTCGGATATAAAAGACAGGAGAGTGTTTCTGAAGAAGGCGATTTTGCGCGCCGGGGAGGGATCGTAGATATTTTTGCGCTCACCTTTGAAATGCCGCTGCGCATTGAACTAGAAGCAGATAAGATTCTGAATATCAGGACTTTTGATTCGGCGAGCGGGAAAATACTTTGGGAGCACGAAATAGTAATTATTCTACCAATTAAAAAAGCTTATTCTTTCAGGGAAGGGATCCTAAATGAGCAGATTCCAATATCTCCTACACTGGATTTAAAAGACGGCGATTATGTTGTGCATACCGAGTACGGCATAGGCAGGTATCTCGGAAGGAAAAAAATTAAAATAAAGGATGAGCAGAAAGATTGCTTGGTTATCCAATATGATTTGCAGGAAAAATTATACGTTCCGATAGAGCAGAGTAATCTTATACAGAAATATTTAGCCTTTCATGCCAAGAGGCCTAAACTCTACCGATTGGGCAGCAGGGATTGGGCCAGGACAAAAGAAAGGACCAGAAAAGGTATCCGCCGCCTGGCATGGGAACTTCTATCTTTACAGGCGATTCGCCTGAATATCACCAGGCCGCCTTATGCAAAAGACGGAGATTGGCAAAAAGAGTTCGAAGATTCCTTTGCTTATACGGAAACTCCGGATCAGATAAAAGCTACCCGAGAAGTTAAAAGCGATATGGAGTCTGAGCGGCCTATGGACAGGTTGATTTGTGGGGATGTGGGTTACGGAAAAACAGAGGTGGCGATGCGCGCGGCATTTAAATGCATAATGAGCAATAAGCAGGCGGCTTTTCTTGTTCCGACTACCATCCTCGCCCAGCAGCATTTTCAGAATTTTAGCCGGCGCCTGAAAAATTTCCCTGTAAATGTAGCTATGCTGTGCCGTTTTAATAGTCTCTCCCAACAAAAGGAGATTGTCGAGGGCCTGGCAAACGGGGTTATAGATGTAGTTATCGGAACACACCGCTTGCTCTCGGAAGATATCAAGTTCAAAAACCTGGGGTTAATAATTATTGATGAGGAGCAGCGATTTGGCGTTAAGGCCAAAGAAAAACTGAAAACAATAAGGCTGAACGCGGATGTTTTGACTCTTACTGCAACCCCTATTCCCCGCACCTTATATATGAGTATGATGGCTGTAAAAGATTTGTCGGTGATTAATACTGCTCCACAAGAAAGATTGCCAATAAAAACCATTGTGGTAGAATATGACGATGAGGTCATTACCCAGGCAATTTCTAAAGAAATAAAAAGGGGCGGGCAGGTTTATTTTGTGCACAACCGCGTTGAGGATATACTAAAGGTGAGTGAAAGAATCAGTAAGTCTTTACCTTCAGATGCCAGAATAGCCGTAGCCCACGGCCAGATGCCGGCTAAGGAGTTAGAAAAGGTCATGGCAGAATTTTTAAGCGGGAAGATCGACATTTTAATCTGCACCATGATTATTGAATCGGGTATAGATATTCCAAACGCCAATACGATTATCGTCAACCAGGCGCAGAGTTTTGGTTTATCGGATTTACACCAGTTACGCGGCCGGGTAGGAAGGTTTAACCGGGCAGCATACGCTTATTTTCTGCTGCCCAGACACCAAGTCCTGGATAGTGACGCTGAGAAACGCATTAAAGCCATCCAGGAATACTCTCATTTAGGCGCGGGATTTAAAATAGCAATGCAGGACTTGGAAATCAGGGGGGCAGGCAATCTCCTGGGCGTCCAGCAGCATGGATTTGTAGAGGCGATTGGATTTGATTTATATTGCCGGCTATTGAGGGAAGCAGTTGTTACTCAAAGGAGAGCGATGAATGCCGTTAACAATTAGTAACTATAAGAAGTCCTTAAAAATAATTTTTATCTTGCTGCCTCTTTTTTTCTTATTTCTCAATACTTGCCTTTGCCTGGCGCAGGACAAAATCGTGGCTGTTGTTAACGAAGATGCAATCACGCAGAGAGATGTCGAAGAATTTCTTAATTTTACGCAAGTACAGTTATCTTCAGGACACGAAAAGGATGCGCTGGAAGAAAAAATAAAATCTATGAAAGAGGGTTTACTGGAAAAATTGATAGAAGATAAGTTAATCCTTCAGGAGGCCAAAAAAGCAAATATAACCATAAATGAAAACATGGTCAAACAAAAAATAAACGAAATAAAAAATAATTTTTATTCAGATAACGAATTCCAAACCGCCTTAAAGAACGAGGGTTTAGCACAGGCAGATCTGGAAGCGAAAATCCGCGACCAGATGCTGATGTATAGTATCATTGACCAGAAAATAAGAAGCAATATCACGGTCTCCCCGATTGAAATAAGCGCATTTTATGAAGCAAACAGGGAAAAATTTAATACCCCTGAAAAAAGAGAGTTTACTTATCTGGTATTTGACGACGAAAAGATGGCTTCAGAATATTACCAATTATTGCTTAATTCACCCGATATCGACAAAACGATTTACGAAAATTCACTTGACGTAAACAAAATCTGCTTCACACAGGGCGAAGAGATAAAAAAAGAAATTGAAGAAGCAATAAGCGGCTTAAACAAAGGCCAGATCAGCGCCCCTTTTAGGATAGAAAATAAATTCTATATTTTTAAGTTCGAGGAGATAATACCTGAACAGCAGAAAAGCCTCAATGAGTCCCAGGGGGCAATATACGCTTATCTTTTTGAAAAGAAAATGCAGGAAGAATTATCAAAATGGCTGGAAGAACTTAAATCAAAAGCTTACATCAAAGTTTTATAATATTCTTTAAATGAAAATATCAAAAAAACAAAAAATAGCCAGGATAGGAATAACCATGGGCGACCCTTCGGGTATCGGCCCGGCAATAATTAAAAAGGCGTTAGCCAGGCTGTATAAAAATACAAATATTACAATAATAGGGGATAGGTGGGTATTTGATAAAGTACGTTACACCGAAAGCGGAATGCAGAATGTAAAGTTTATAGATTTGAAGAATGTAGCGCGGAGTAATTTTTCTTTTGGCAGGGTCAAAGCCGAATATGGCAGGGCGAGCATTGAGTATTTAGACAAAGCATTAGGGTTGATTGAAAATAATGAACTCGACTGTCTGGTCACTTGCCCGATTTCCAAGGAGTCGATAAACCTTGCCGGATACCGTTACACAGG
>QNCD01000030.1 GCA_003644385.1 Candidatus Omnitrophota bacterium | reverse complement strand
TTTTGGCTCAAGGGCTTAAAAAATTTGCCCTCTAATCTTTCGTTACAGCCACGATCTCTGGTTGAGCCATATAAAACCATTACCTCTTTGAAGCGAATTTACACAAAATCCAGTATACTACCATAGGTAAGTAAGTTGTTGACAATAAATCTGTTTTATGTTATATATAAATACGTTAAAGATATTTTAATTTCCTTTCATTTTTTTAATTCCTTTCATTAAGTTTTTTATGGACAAGAAAGACATCTACGAGCACCTGGCGAGGATTTATCTCGAAGCTTCGTCTAAAAAAGGCAAAGAACCTGCAAAACGCCCTTCCAAATTTCTAAAGAATTCTTTTATTATTATCAGCGTGCTTACATTCGGTACGCTTATATTTTTGTTAGCCGATCTTTATAAAAGCCGCAAAGTTCTTAATTCCGGAATTTCTCTGGTGCTTGTCGAGGAAGCGGTAAAAGTTAATTTCCATTTTGACCCTGCCAAAAAGGAATCATACTCGGTGAATTTAAACAACTTAGACCTCAGCGAATATACTGGCCTGATTTTTTCAGTAAAAAATTCTTCCTCTAAAGATACGCAAGTCACCATGAAGGTAGAATTCGCAAACAGCTTTAATGAGAGAGCCGAAGTATACGTAAAGAATCTCGCCGGGGGCTGGCAGGATTATAAAATAGACTTTTCGGAATTCAAAAACATGAGTGACTGGTCCAAGATGAAAGAACTCAGTTTTGTTGTCGAGGAGTGGAATGTCACAAGCAAAAAGGGAGTTGTGTACCTGGATAATATAATGCTGGTAAAAGAAAAAAAGGGAGGATAAATGCGCACCATTTCAATTACCAACCAAAAAGGTGGCTGCGGTAAAACCACAACCGCAATTAATCTGGCAGCAGCATTAGCAACAAATAACAAAAAAGTCTTAATTATTGATCTGGACCCGCAGGCGCACGCCACGTTAGGTTTAAACATTAAAGCAGATTTAAATATTTATAATGTACTCTCCAAGATGACCAAGGAAAAAGCGCAGTTAAAGGATATTATAAAAAATATTGGCCAGAATTTAGATATTGCTCCCTCAGGCATTGTCTTAAGCACATTAGAGCAAGAATTATCCGGTGAAATCGGCAGGGAATCCCGGCTTTGGGATATCCTCCAGGGGTTTAAAAACGATTATGATTATATTTTAATTGACTGCCCGCCGAACCTGGGAATTCTAACTATAAATGCCATCCGCGCCTCAAGCGAAATTATTATCCCGGTAGAAGCGAGCCGTTTTTCTCTGGAAGGCTTAAGCCAGCTAACCGACATTATCAATCTGGTTAAGGAAAGGCTTTCGCACAAGGTGCAGGAGCAGGTTTTAGTGGTTAATTTTGATTCTCGGCTGCAGCATTCCTTTAAGATGATGGCCAGGATAAAGAGCACATTTTCTAAAAAGCTCCTAAAAACTATTGTGCACGTAAATGTAAAATTAAAAGAGGCTCAGAATCAGGGCACACATGTTTTTGGCCATGATAAATACTGTAGAGGCGCTAAGGATTATTTCAGCCTGGCGCGCGAATTGATTACTCAGGAGACAGCCAAGCCGGGTATGGCTGCAGAAGAAGTTGCCAAGCCCAAGCCGGCGACTGCTAAAAAAGAAGTTGTCGCAAAAGTAAAAGCGCCAGCTCCTGCTGCCAACACAGCGGAAATGAGCAGTGAGCAAATCGCAGAACAAATGATAGAGGCAATCCGTAAGGAGGTCCCCAAATTCAGCGAAACCATCCTTTCGGTTTATGCCCCGGATGCAAGGGAGGTCTTTCTTGCCGGAGATTTTAATCAATGGGAAGTCAGCGAAGAGACCCGGATGACTCAGCATAACGGCACCTGGGTAAAGACAATTAAGCTTGCTCCGGGACGCTATCGCTACCGTTTTGTCATTGACGGAAAATGGGTAGAAGACCCCAGCAACCCGGAAAAAGAATTGAATCCTTACGGGCAGATGGATTCGCTGGTAGAAATTAACCCTTGGTAGAAAATGCAGACCCTTCAAGCGCTTAAAAGCCGGCGCAGCGTGCGCACTTATGACAAAAAGCCGGTTGAGCAGCACTTAATCGAAGAACTAATCGACTGCGCCAGGTTTGCGCCCACAGCCAGGAATGAGCAGCCCTGGCAGTTCGTAGTAGTCACAAAAAGAGATACCATACAAGAGTTAGCGCAGCTCGCTGACCACGGAAGGTTTATTAAAGACAGCCCCTGCGTAATCGCAGTATTTTGCGCAGATACCAAATATTACCTTGAGGATGGTTCAGCCGCCACGCAGAATATTCTTTTGGCAGCAGAGGACTTAGGCTTGGTTGCTTGCTGGGTTGCCGGTGACAAAAAGCCTTATTGCGAAGAAGTAAAAAAGCTGCTTGGCGTACCGGCAAATTACAAACTGGTCAGCCTCATCCCGGTTGGCTACCCGGTTACCAAGACCCAGGTAGCTGTCAAGAAAAAGCCGGTTAAAGACCTCCTTCACCTTGAGCATTGGTAGGGGACGTTTCTACCCCTTGTTAGTCTTTGATATATAAAGAGTTAGAGAAAATTTGAAAACGAACCTCAAGTTTTGTTTTGAGGTTTGCACTTAGAAGTTTTCAAAGCCGGCTTTTAGTAATTACAGAAAATCATTGATTTTTGGCAAAAGGTTTTATATAATGTAATAATTGCAGTGGTCAAAGAAGGAGTGGTAAAATATGGCAAAAAAGAAGAAAAAATCAATTGTGAAAAGAAAAAAGCCGCTTCGTAAGACACCTGTAAAAAGAAAAGCAGCAAAAAAGCCCGCCCAACGGAAAACCGCCCGCGTAAAATCAAAAAAAATAGCAAAAAAACCCGCGAAAACAAAGATTAAAGGCAAAGAAGTCGGTATCATCACGCATTATTTTCCGCAGGTCAGAGCAGCGGTTGTAAAAATGAAAGCTCCTCTTGCAATCGGTGATTCGATAAAGATTAAAGGCCACACTACTGATTTCACCCAAAACGTCAGCTCCATGCAGATTGACCGCGTGCCTATATCCGTTGCCAAGAAGGGTCAGGAGATTGGCCTGCTCGTTGAATCCCGGGTCAGGGGTAACGACGTAGTTTATAAAGTCTAGTTTTTTGACGGAGGTAACTAGATGACACTCGCAGAGATTAAGAAGAGGGCAAGAAGGCTGGGGATAAAAGTAGGCAAAAACGCGACCAAAAAAGACCTTATCCGCAGTATTCAGCGCATAGAAGGAAATTTTGAATGTTTTGGCACAGCTACGGGCTATTGCGATCAATTCAGCTGTTGCTGGCGAAAGCTTTGCCTTAAGAAGTAATATATATATTAGGTAAGAGACAAATTCCTCGCCCTGACTTCCTATTGAACTCTCCCTCGTTTATTTAAAAAGCCAGGATGTAACCCTAACAATCATGAAAAAGATTTTAATTCTTAGTTTATTATTTGTACTTTCGGCCTTTGGGCTTTGTTTTGCGCAGATTTCGCCTGCCCAAGAGCAGCGCGCGCAGGAAATCCTTGAGAAGGAAAGAACTTTGCAGGATCGCCTTAAGGAGCCTTTAAAACAGTTTATCGAAGAGATTGTAGTTGAAGGTGTTACGCTTCTTTCAGAAGAAGAGTTAACAAAAATCACTGCGCCCTTTAAGGACCGCTGGCTGAATATAGAACAGATTGAACAATTAGTTGCCGCAATCAAAGAGGCTTATATTCAAAAGGGTTATCTCAGCAAGCCGTCTAAAATTTCCAGCATTATTGAAAATAAAAAGCTGATTATTACCGTTGATGAGACAGAAGCAACACCTTCGGTTGAGTGATATTTTAATTTCGATGCAGTTGTATCTCTTTATCTATCAAAGGTTAATTGCGAAGGGAAACGTCCCCAAGAGTTGGCAATTAGACATTTATAGTATAAGCATTTTGGACTTATTATTTTTTATTTAAAAAAACGGGTTTCCAAAAGTGATAAAAATGAATAGATCAATTTCAATACTGTGTTTAATTTTTGTTTTTTCTTGTTTAAACACTGATGCATTTTCCCAGACCGTAGACCAGGTAGAAAAAACCGAAAGAGAACTTGAAAAGGAAAAGAAGCTATTGGAGCGCATCTTAAGGCCTGTACCGGCAACAGAAATAGAAGAACCGGTAACTCCCGGAAAAGGGCCCTCTAAAGCGCCCGAAGGCCAGGCTTTCCTAAAAGAGATTAATGTCATCGGCTCAAGCTTTGTTTCCGAGAAAGAAATCAACAGAATTATTGAGCCATATTTAGACCGCCAGGTCAGCGTCGCAGAAATGGAAGAGCTGGCAGCTATAATCACCGAAACCTATCGCAGAAAAGGTTTTGTTACCTCGCGCGCCTATATCCCCCCGCAAAAAATAGACCAGGGCGTATTAGAAATACGCGTGCTTGAGGTCACTACCGGAAACATCGAGATCAGGGGCAATAAATATTTTAAGGAAAGAATTTACGAGCAGCGCGTCGGCCTAAAGACCGGAGATCCATTTAACTACAATACCCTCAGGCGCGGCTTAAAAGCAATCAACGAGCTTCCAGACCGTTATGCCAAGGCAGTGCTGGCTCCGGGCACAGACCCGGCAACTACCGACGTAATCGTCAACGCCGAAGACTGCCTGCCCATACACGTTGGCATGGAATGGGATAATTACGGCACCCGCTATGTGGATAAAGACCGCATCCGGACTACGCTTACCCACAATAATCTCCTGGGTTTTGACGACGCCTGCACCATGCAGTTTCAGACCGCAGAAGGCGAAAATTACACCTTAGCAAGCCTGCGTTATCTCTTCCCGGTTATCCAGGATACCAAAATAGGCTTTTTCTATGCCAATTCCAAGATCGACCTGCGCCAGGAATACGAAGAAGAAGACTTAAATGCCAGGGGTAAAACCCAGTTTTTTAGCCTCTACGTCACCCAGCCCCTGTATACCAAAGAAAACGTAAGTCTACGCCTGAATGTAGGTTTTGACTATAAAGATATTTTCAACTTCCAGCAGGGATTAGAAACCAGCCGTGACCGGATGCGCGTTGCAAAGACCAGCCTGGATTTAGATGTTACTGATGAATACGGAAGGACCATTGCCAACAATGAAATGAGCTGGGGGATTAAGAGTATTATGGGAGGTTTAGAAGGCAGGGATGGCCGCAGCTCGCGCAGTGGCGCAGGCGGCGAATTCTTCAAAAATGTCTTAGGCCTGCTCAGGCTGCAAAGGCTGCCTTATGATGCCGCGCTTTTATGGAAAAATCAGTTTCAATACACCACAGATATTTTGACTTCCGCAGAGCAATTTCAGGTTGGCGGGATTATCAATGTGCGCGGTTATCCGGCCGCAGAAATAGTAGGGGACAGGGGTTTTTCAAGCACTTTAGAATTGTCTACCCCCTGCCATTTAATTTCGAAAGATGTAAAAGTCCCTTATTCAGAAGCAAAATTATATGATGCCTTAAGAATTATTATGTTTTATGATTGGGGTTATACTCGTTTAAGACGGCCAACCGCAACAGAAGAAAATCACAAGACTTTAAAAGCAGCCGGTTGCGGCCTGCGCCTGTTTCTTCCTGAAGATTTTTCTATAAAAGCAGAATTTGCCTGGCCATTAGATAATACACCTTCAGATGGCGACCACTTGCATGCCTGGCTTGCAGTTTCAAAAACTTTTTAGAATCCAAGGCAAAGTCTTTGAACAACTATTAAGATTTACCAAGACCGGGTCTTGAGTGAAATTTTATTAATTTTCCAACACTGTTTTTTGAGGTAAAAATAAGCAAAACCAGCATTTCGCAATCTAACTCTCTGTTCAATTTTACCAGAAAATTTCCTAAAAACACAACTTCTTTATAATAAGGCAGTTACAGCTTCCAGAAAAAGGCTTACCCGAGTTGACAAAAGCGGCAAATAGTGTATACTTACACTACGGTTAAAAAACGCAACAAAGTTGGTCAGGGTCAGGCCGAAATTCCTTCATGAAATTTTCCAGTAAAAAATTAAAATTCGTAATCTTAACTACCCTCGCTATAACTCTGGGCAGTTTCAGTTTTTCCTATGCCCAAGAGCTTCCGCAGGATCCGGAAGTAGTAAATGCTGACCCATCAGAGTATAGTTTTGATTATTCAGTTCCGGATACTTTAACCATCTCCACTTCTTTAGAAAATTTAATCATCAACTTTTCAAGTTACAATATTTGCGCAAACCAAACCGTAAATTATAACCTTCCTAATTCAGCTGCTACAGTTTTAAACCGCGTAACCGGAAACAGTATTTCCAATATTTTCGGCACACTTAATGCAAACGGGAATATTTTTCTGATTAATCCTAATGGTATAAATTTTGGCGCAAGCGCAAACATCAATGTTGCTTCTTTAGTTGCTTCCACTTTAGACATCAGCAATCAGGATTTTTTAAGCGCCAATTATAAATTTTTCAAAGTTGGCGAAAACGGATTCATAGTAAATGAAGGAAATATTGCAGTAGGAAACGGCGGTTATGTCTGCTTGCTTTCCGGAGCAATCAAAAATGAGGGAGCAATTGTCGCAGACCTGGGCACGATAGTTTTAGCAAGCGGCGAAGCAACCACTTTGGCCTTAGATGACTTAAATGATATTTCCGTAGTTATAGATGAAGCAGTAAAAGATGAGGTTTTAGGGCTTAACGGCGAAAAGATGACTTGCGCCATTGAAAACAGCGGAACAATCCAGGCAAATGGCGGCAAGGTTATCTTAACCGCCAAGGTATTAGATAAGGTTTTTGATTATGCAGTGAATAACAGCGGTGTAATCCAGGCCAAGGCAACAGTTGACGCAAACGGCGTGATTGAATTCGTAGCAGAAGGAGCGCCTGTATATAATATAGGTAAGGTAGAAGCCGCAGAAGTCACAATAACCACTGATTCAGAATTCATCAATAAAGATGAAATTATTGCTAATGGCACAGCCGAGTTTCCAGATGGTGGTAGAGTAGCCATTGAAGCCGGTTCAGTCTTACAGCAGGGTTTAATTAGCGCAAATGCCGCTCTCTACGGCACAGCCGGGGAGATCAGCATAATTTCCAGCGGCACAGCTACTTTAGACGGCAGCTCCACCACTGAAGCCAGAGCATTAGGCCTTGTAGGCAATGGCGGCAGAATCCTGATTAGTTCAAACGGCAATACATATGTAGATATTAATGCTGTAATAGATGTTTCTGCAGGAGTAATAGCCGGTAATGCCGGATATATAGAGGTAAGCGCACTTGACCAGTTAGGATTTTATGGGATATTGAATGGTCGGGCTCCTCCCGGATTTCTATCTGCTACCGTAATTTTCCGCAACAATCCAAGCGAACCTGAACCTACCGTAGATTCTGATAAAGAAGACTACCAACGCACAGAAAAACCAATAATTTCCGGATTCGGATACTCTCCTAATACCGAAATAACAGTTCGAATAGTAGATCCCAATGGCAGTATAGATACTTTAAAGGTCTTAACTGACAGTGAAGGCAACTTTGTTTTATATTATACCCCTGAGAGTTTGAGGTTTGGCACTTATTTTGTTACATCTACTGATGGGGAAAAGAGCGCTGTAACTACCTTCACTGATAAAAACGTCATTATAGCTATTGATGAAACCGCTAGTTGGGGCGAGTTAATAGGTGATGATACCGCGATTATTTCAATAGTTATAATAAATGACTCTGATTGGGGCCATAATGTAGCTTCCGCAGAAATTCAGCTGCAGGATATAACTGATGCCATGGGTGGCGGTAATGTCGTAGGAACCTGGGGTTCGGTAGATTCTACTTTAGTTGCTGTAACCGGCAGCGGTATAATTGGCTCAGCCTGGGGCGTAGTAAGTACTGCAGGCAATGGTTATTTGGCAATAGCCGCACCTAGCAATACTAGCGATTATGCTTTAGACCCCGGAGAGACCATGGTTGTTACTTTCCAGGTTGCCTTGGCTAGCTTAGTTCCTTCAAGCGAATATTATACTAAGATAGATGTTGTTGCTTACCATAATTCCCAGCTGAATGGGGCTAAATTCGATGTGAAGAGTCCCGAAGCAGATATTATCCGCCTTGGACCTCCTGTTGGTAGTATAATTATTGATGATATTCCTCCATATGATGATAATGTCGGTGCTACCTACACTAATGATCAGGAAGGCGACGTTTTATTGCACTTGAGCGTCAATGTTGTTGACGGCATAATTGTCAGTTATAGGCTGGCTGACGGAACCGATGCTTCGGCTGGAACCGAGGTATTAATTCCGGGTGATGTTTCTTCTTATGACGACTATATACCTTGGCAGTTACCTGTAGGTGATGGCACAAAATTCGTAGCCGTACAATATAAAATACAGTATACAGTTGGAAGCGGAGCAATAAGAATAACTAATTATTCTGATTATATAATTCTGGACACAGTCGCTCCTGACATAAACATCCTTTTAAATCCGGCTGGTCCCGATGGGTTAAATGGTTGGTGTATAAGCGATGTTTCTACAAGCGCAACCGCTATTGATCCGATTTCACTCGGGGTAGATGTCGTGTCTGGATTAGACAATTCTACTTTTCAATACAGCTATAATAATACAGATTGGTTTACATATGAGCCCGGCGTAACTGCGGTTCCCATTACTACTGAAAGTGATAATTCTCCTGTTTATTATCATGTTTATGATAATGCCGGTAATTTAGGAAATGCAACAGAGAGTATTAAATTAGATAAAACTCCCCCCACAATCAACGCCGGCATTAATCCAGCTGCACCAGATGGGTTAAACGGCTGGTATGTTGCTAATCCTACAGTAAGTTACGTGGTGGTAGAGAGCGGCTCAGGCATTGACGTTGGAAACTCTGACTATGCTGATGACTATATGCTGGATGGCTCAAATCAGACCGCTACCGGTTTTGTCCAGGATATGGCTGGCTGGTATGCTGAAGATTCTATTACCAACATTAATGTAGATACTATTGCACCCACAATCAACGCCTCTCGCGATCCTTTACCTAATATTAACGGATGGAATAATAACGATGTTACAGTCAGCTACGTAGTTTCTGATACAGATGGATTATCTGGCATTGACGCGGCTGCTTCAGATTATGCTGATGATGTAGTTAGCGTAGAAGGCTCTTCTCAATCCGTAAGTGGTTACGTTTATGACCTCGCCGGCAATTATGCAGAAGCAGTGATTACAGACATAAATATCGATAAGACCGCACCGACTTTAATCTGGGGATTAATTGATCCTGCGCCTAATGCTGCAGGTTGGAATAACACTATTCCGGTGAATATTCCATATACTGCAAATGACAATCTCTCAGGTGTAGATACAAGTATACCTTTAAGCCCAGTAACCTTTAGTGCTCAGGGAGCAGGGCAGACTCAGGATGTAACCGTTACAGATTTAGCCGGAAACAGCGCCACATTTACTTCGCCGGCAGTCAATATAGATACTATCGCCCCTGTCGTTGATATAACTAATCCTACAGACGGCAGGACATATACTGATCCCCAAACCTTAGATTATACAGTAACCGATAACATAGACCCGAATCCTGTGCTAACCGGCCCTACGTCAGGTACTAGATATGATAGCTTCGGACTATATGCTGTTACGATTACAGCTACGGATTTCGCCGGCAATAGTGCTTCTGGGACAGTTAACTTCGAGATTATTCGTATACCCGTATACCCGATTATCCAGGATTACTTTATGTATATGTATCCGCCTTTGGAAATGCTACTTGGCGATACCGGCGTGCAGGCTACACCTTATGATACCATGTCTTCAGAACAGCTTGCGCATTCAACATACTTCTATCATCCGCTCACCCCTGCAGACATCACCGCATTTGACCAGTTTATTCTGGACGAAGGGGCCTACGAGTTCATCGATAACGTGATCAGCATCCGCGGCGGCCACAATGCGTTGCTTTCGGTTTTAGAAGAATTAAAGAAGAAAAAGAAAGCCCCCACGCTTTAAGACTTAGAGTTTTATATAAATTTAAAACCCGTTTTTGAATAGAGAGCGGGTTTTATTTTAGTCATCCTCAACCCAACCCTTTTCCTACGACTCACAACTAATCCTAACGCCCGGGATGCTATTTATTTGAATTAAATATTTTTATAGCCAATATATTTTTCTTATAGTATAATAACTCAAATTATAAAAGTTTCCGTTCATCCGATACAATACAACAGGAGGAAGGCAGGATGAAATACAAGTGTCAGATTTGTGACCGCCAGATCGATGATTTCGCCAGCATCGCCCACATTAAGGCAGAAGAGTATTTACTGGAATTAATCCGGCGCGACCATCCGGAGTGGCATGAGGACAAAAAGACCTGTTCCAAATGCATAGAGTATTACCGCAAGCTCGTTCAGGAAAACGAAATTTAATAAACAAGCGATGATAAAAAAGTTCGCTGGTATCCTTTTAATAATTTTTTTAAGCGGCTGTGCTACGATTATGCACGGCGACAGCCAGTATGTAAATATATACACCTGTCCGGTTGGCGCAACCATCAAAATGGGCAGCAATAAATTCCAGGGCCCGGCTAAAATTCTGATCAAAAGAGGCATGCCCATAGAGGAGTATGCTATAGTCGTAGAATCACCGGGCTACAAGACCGTCTACACTACCATAAGACAAAAACCTTCCGGCTGGCTCTGGGGGAATGTTATTTTCGGAATCATCCCCGGCCTGGCAGTTGATTATATTACCGGAGGAGCCTACGATTTAGAGCCGGAACCTCTGATTATTAGCATGGAGGGTTGCTCTAACGTCAAGCTGCAAGACAAGCTTCCTGTCTACAAAATCAAATAACCTCAAGGCCGGTCTTATAACCCACACAAAATCAAAGAGTTATGTAGCAACATTTAGCTTGTGCAAGCACGCACGGGCGTTGTTTTTTGGAAACATCACTTAAAACCCGCAAACCACTGAACCGAACCTTGCAGCAAAGATTTTGTTTACCCTTTGGCTACCAATGTGTTATAATCATAATAAATAATTCCCGCAAATGCAGCCCTTGGCACGATTCCTGCTAGTATAGGATATATATGGACTTTACAGGACAAAATAGGACACACTAGGACAAACTTGGACAAAATCACCCAAAAAACCCACAATCTAAAGAAATACAGGAAATAATCAATCAGAAATTATCTCACTTAAGCCAGCAAAAAGGGAGGTTCAAATTGAATGACGGCAAGATGACTATCACCGATATTGCCGAGAGAATCGGCGTCACCCCAAAGACTATTGTCCGCTGGGAAAAGGCTAAAAAGATCAGCCGGGCAAAGCGCGATTGGCGCGGTTGGCGGGTTTATGACAAAGACGACTTAAAAAGATTAAGGGCATTTAAAGAAACCATAATTTTTTATGAGGAGGATGACGATGGTAACGGTAAAGAATATTAAATTTTTGATTCTAATCTTGACAGTTTTATTATTTACACAGGCGCAAGCCCTGCAGGCGCAAGAGGCACAGCAAGAGCAAGCAGCTTTAGAGACGCAGGAAGACCCCCAAGAGTTGGCAGAAGTAGAAGTGCAGGGCGCAGAGGTTGCTGCGGCTATCAAGCAGGCCGAAGAACAACCCTTGCTTACTCTAGCTGAGGCTATGCCTGCAATCAGCTATACTGATCCTCTGCAATACACCTTGGGCCCGGAAGACGTGGTTGAGATTACGGTACTGCGCCATCCTGAGTTCAGCGGAATATTTCCGGTTAACCTGGAAGGTAAAATTTAGTTTAAATTCGTGGGAGACGTAGAGGTCACTGGCCTGAATAAGAAAGAGCTGGAGGAGAAGGTTAAAAATTTGATTTCTGAGTATGTGATTAATCCCGAGGTCAGCGTTACTATCTTAGAATGTAAGAGCAAGATTATCTACGTTTTAGGCGAAGTAGGCCAGCCCGGAAAATACTATATGCGCTCAGAATCAATTCCGGTAAGAGAAGCCGTAGTCCAGGCGGGTTTACCTACATTAGCCGCTGCCATGCGCCGCTGCCGTTTGATTACCCCCAATGAAGATGGCGATGGCAAATATAAATCCGTTGATTTATATTCCATCCTTTACGGAGGAAATTTAAAAAAGAATATCAGTATGTATCCCGGAGACGTTTTGTATGTTCCGGCTACTGTAATGGCAAAGATAATCAGAGTAATTAATCCTGTAACGTCAGCCGTAGGTGTTGCCGCGTCCGGACCGGAAGGTATATCTACCGGTAAGAGCGCAACCACCAACCTGGCTCAATAGAGAGGTAAATATGGAAGAAAAAGAATTACAGAAATTTCAAAACCCGATCAATATATTAAAAATTATCTTCAGGCGTAAATGGCTTTTTATCACTCCTTTGTTTTTAGCTATAGTCTTAGGTATTGTTGGCTCGTTCTTGCTTCCGCCTTCTTGGGATTCTTCGGCGATCATCCTGGTTGAGGAGGAGAAAATTATTAACCCTTTGATCCAGGGATTAGCGGTTTCCACAACTACGGTGCAGAGGATGCAGAATATCCGTGAGATATTGCTGGGCTGGATGAGCCTGGTTGAGCTGACTAAGAAACTCAGCCTGGATAAGGACGTGTGCTCTCAATATCAATATGAGCAGTTGATACTCGACTTGAGGAAAAACATAAATGTGCGCATGCGCGGCCCGAACATCATCCAGATTTCTTACATAGGCAGAAAAAGCCCGCAGGAAACGCAGATGGTGGCTAAAACCCTGACCGATATCCTGGTGCAAAAGAATATCGAATCGCAGACCAAGGAAACCGACGTAGCGATTCAATTCCTTCAGGAGCAATTAGCAATCTACAAAAGAAAAATCAAGCAATCCGAGATCGCTAATCTCAATGAACAGCTGAAGCAATTACTTTTAGATTCTACTGAAAAGCACCCTTTGGTTAAAGAATTAAGGCAGAAGATAGACGTAGCTAAGGCAGAATTAGAGACAGGCGAGTACAAGGTCAGCGAAAACGAACAGCCGATTACCAGCGCTACCCGCGAAGCCCTTAAACAGGAACTGGATAAAATCATCCAGAAGGAAACAGATAAAACGCTCTCCGGTTCCACTGCGTATGCTGCTGAAACCCACGATGCCAATGATTCTATCTATAAACTTTATCTTATGGACAGGGTGGATTCAGCGCTTGCCCGTGATATCAATGTCAATGAAACTATTTACAATATATTGCTTCAGAAGCTGGAAACAGCAAAGATTACCCAGCGTCTGGAGACTTCAAAGGAAGGCACACGTTACACTATTATTGACCCTCCCAGGCTTCCCTTAAGGCCTTCAGGCCCGAATAAGCTGAAAGTAATGATATTAGCTTTGTTTTTAGGCGGAATTTCCGGAACCGGCCTGGTTTTTGGCAGGGAGTTTCTGGATCATTCCTTTGTAGACATAGAGGATGCAAAAGAGAACCTCCAGCTTCCGGTTTTAGGCGCAATTTCGCGCGTAACTACCCAGGAAGAGATAAATAATGAGAAGCAGACTAGAAAGAGATGGATTGTTACTGTTACAGTAGTAAGCGCCATAGCGATTTTCATCTCCATGCTCATCGCGTTCTTTAAGTAAGTACAGACTACTGAGTAGAGAGTACAGAGCGCAGAGCAAGAAAGTAAGTTAGATTTGCCCTTCTTATACGTCTATTAAATTAGGCGAACAAAGGAGGGTATATGGAAAATAGAATCAGAAGTTTTAGGGATTTAAAAATTTGGCAGAAAGGGATAGAGTTGGTTGAAGAAGTTTATAAAATGACTAATAGTTTTCCAAAAGATGAACAATATGGCCTTTCTTCTCAAATGCGCAGGTCATCTATTTCTATTCCTTCCAATATTGCAGAGGGATTTAGAAGAAGATTCAGCAAAGAACAGAATCAATTTCTTAGTATTGTTTTAGGTTCTTGCGCCGAACTGGAGACGCAATTGGTTATCGCTCGGGAATTAAGCTATATAAATGATGTAAAAGAGCAGGGATTATTACAAATAATTAACCATATCTGCGGGATGACAGTTAATATTTGTAAACGGATTAAAGATAAATAGGAGGTACTTAGTATTATGTGCAGTGCTCTCTACACCTTACTCAGTACACAAGAGATGTACGAAAAATTTTACGAATTCACAGAAAATCCTTTTAGCACAACTCCGGATTCCAAATTTTTCTATCCCAGTACCAAACACACAGAAGCCTTAAATAGCCTGGTTTATGCAATTGACCAGAGAAAAGGCTTTGTGGTGGTTACCGGTGAAATCGGCGCAGGCAAGACCACAGTCTACAGGACTATGTTGCATAAAATTGACGGAGAGGTAAAAATAGCCGTTATTACCAATACGCACCTTAGCCTTAAGGACCTGATTGCCGAGATTCTGGATGAACTGGAGGTAGAATACAAACCTGGAACAAAACAGAAACTTCTTTCGCAACTGAATAATTATCTTATTAAACAACTAAGTGAGAATATAAATGTAGTTTTAATTATTGACGAAGCACAAAATTTGAGTCCTAAGTCTATGGAAGAAGTTAGAATGTTGTCTAATTTAGAGACCGAAAAAGAAAAGTTAATCCAGATAATCCTGCTTGGCCAGCCGCAGCTTATCACAAAATTACGTCATCCCAGGCTTGAGCAGTTTAAACAAAGAATCGCTGTTTACTATCATTTATCCGCGTTGAATAAGGATGAAACCAGGGATTATATTTTACACCGTTTAAAATTAGCCAGTTCTAACGGCATAGATATATTTAGTCAGGCGGCAATAGATTCAATTTACGCGCATTCCCGCGGAATCCCCAGGCTAATCAACCTGATCTGCGACAGTGCGCTTTTATCCGGCTTTGTTTACGAAAGAAAACAAATTAACGAAGATATTATAAACGAAGTAGTAAAAGATAGAGAAATAGGTTCTTAAATTAACAATAACGCACTGTACGCTGTACACTGTACTCTGTACTTTGCCGAAAAGGGTTCCATCGCAAAATGAATGATACGAGATAGACACTCTTCTCGGTATGGTGGGTTAGATATTAGGATATACTAAGCCGGCAAAGATGTCAAAAGCAATTTTTATAAGGAATAACTCTATAT
>QNCD01000029.1 GCA_003644385.1 Candidatus Omnitrophota bacterium | reverse complement strand
GCGCTGATCAATTGCGGCTAAGTGAACATTGTTTTTCAACTCCTCTACAATTTTCTTATCATCACCTTCACTAAAAATTATCATTTTTTTTAATTCTTCTTGAGAAACATGAGGATCAAGGTTTCTATTTTGCGTCTTTATTCTACCAGATAACAACCATAAATAAAAAGGTGAAATAAGTTTTTCGAGAACCTCCCGATAATAATCAGCCGATCTAGTTTCTCTGAAACGCTCTCTCCAAAACAAATGCGATATGACTGCTCCGAGAGCAACCGAGAATAAAGTTTGCGTAAAAGGGATCCATTCCATAGCCATTCCTCCTTACGATAATCACGAGTTTATTATTATGTTAAATAAAAATACATCTGATCGAGAATGAGGATTGCCTGCAAAGCTTTCATGCGATTATAATCTTTCTCGTCAGCCACACCATGCGAAGTCGTGTGCCTTGATAGGTCAACTTTTCCTGTTTTTAAGTCGAAATCCTTAAAAAATATGTCTTTAAGATATCGATAAAATAGATCTGAAAACCCTAAGCTACCTCGTGCCCCAAATTTACCTTCAGCTTTTTGTTCGACATAAGCGATTAAATCAGGAAATTTTTTTGGATCATGGCCTAGCTCCTCCACGTAACGAATACGGATGATACCTTCTATCTCTGAATATAAAGTCTTAATACAAGTGATATATCCCTCATTCGTTCCAGAAATATACGCATTAATTCCAGCCTCTAATATTTTTTGTTTTTTCTTAAATAAAGGGTTTGCCCACCATCGCTCAATAAATAGACGAATACGGTCGCCGTCAAATTTGTCTATAAAGGCTTCTATCGCAGATGAAAATTTATTTTTATCTTTATAAAATTTTGCGAGTTCTTGAAAGCCCCCTCCTAACAGTTGAATAAAGGGAAACCATCCATCAGAAAATAATGCTTCAAAAACCTTCTCATTTTCTAAAACTGAATAAATTTCTTGAAACGCAAGATAACGATAACATCCCCCGAGTACATGGTATAAACCATCGATATCAAGTAGTGTTTTTTGATCGGCCTGGCAAAAGTCGAAAAAAAGCCCAAACTTCCAACCCTTTTTGAAGCAAAAAATAACGCAGTCGTCTTCTTTGATATCAATACCAACAAAACGAAGATCTGTTATATTTGCGATATCATCTTGCCGAACCGGTTCACCTGCCTTTAAATTTCGCTTTGATAACATCCTGATCTGCATTGGGATATTATTGACATAAACATCTGCGGATAAATCACCATGAATAAGAATTAAATAATTATGAATACCATCGAGTAGATAACGCTTATTTAAAAAAAGTTTCGATATTTGGTCTGAATATAAATAAAACGCGGGGTCATCTGAACAAACAAATGCCTTTGCCAGAATTTTAGCAATTCCGTTTGGAGCTGTATCTTCTGTTGAAAAACCCACTAAGCGCTCTACATGTTGAATTCGTATATGATAAGGATTAAGTGTTACAATATCTGGGGTTGAAGCCCGTTTCTTAAACCATTCATCAACTTCTTCTTTTTTAAATCTCCATAAGTTGCCGATTTTTGAAGCAGGAATTTCATTTTTCTGCACAAGCCGATATACAGAATCTTTACTAATCTGGAGATAGTCGGCAACCTCGTCTAAAGTCATCCACTTTGCTTCCATAATTCACCCTTTCTTAAACACAATAATTGCCTATTGTTGCATATTGTTACCAATTATAGCATATTAAATCAGGTTGTCAATAATATTTTTAAGGGGGCTGGCGAATAACTGTTGTGGGAGGATGGGGGATTTCCTTTATCTGCTTTTTAGGCATAACTAGGGAGTTATGACAGCTCCGCCGCAGGCGGGGCAAAAACATCAAAATCTGCCAAAAGAAAATTTTTTCTTTTTCCCTTTTCCCCCATTTAATTTTTTCTTTTTAGAACAAAAACAAAAATCGCAATGCCAAACAAAACAAAAACTTACAAGAATTCTGGCCCAAAAGTCTTTATCCGGACTTTCGGCTGACCTTGTGTTTCGTCTTTACAATGTTCTGTATTCGTTCTTTAAACTACAATGAGCCCAATGCCCCGCCCGCTGGGGCGGGCTGTGTGGTTGGCGTATGCACCGCTCAGCCTCGCTGTCGCTCGTCTTCGCTGCACGCTCGCTGGGCCGCTCGCTTATTTGCCCGCCTGGGCCGGCGGGCATGCTGGCTTGGTCGCCAGCCTTTGTTTGAACTCGCTCGGAGATGTGTTGACACTTCTTCATGGATAGGAGTGTCAACACATCTTGAGGCGAGCTCACTTCGAATTCCTCAAAGTGCATGGCGGTAAGAGGACGTTCTTTCTTGGTAATTCCGGGCACATTGGAGCGGGCATCAAAAATCCAAATATTCTCAGTAGGCATACCTTTTTGAAAGAAAATCACGTTTGCTTTAACGCCCTGGCTATACGGCGTAAATGTTCCACGCGGGAGGCGTAAAATCGTATGCAGATTGCAATCCTGCGTAAGAATTTCTAAAACCTCTCCAGCCTTATCCTCAAATAAACAGTTGTCAGGCAAGACTATAGCCGCGCGGCCACCGGGCTTTAAGATATTTACGACATGCTGAATAAAATTGAGCTGTTTGTTACTGGTTGCGATTGTAAAGTCATCCCGGGTCGGGGCCTGATTAGCCCCCTTTGCCCCAAATGGAGGATTTGTAAGGATACAATCGTAGCGCTCGCTTCGCAAAGGCTCATAGATAGAATCACCAAGATAGATATTGGCGTGGATACCGTGCAGATATAAGTTCATAAGCGCAAGTCGTCTCGGCCGCGCAACAAGCTCTGTCACATAGTAGGTATTCGCCATTATCCTTTTTTGGTCTTTACGCTCAATCCGGCCCTTGGTTTTTGACATAAGCCATTCGAAAGCGCATACCAAGAAACCTCCTGTGCCTGATGTCGGGTCGCAGATGGTAAAATCTTTTCTTTCTCTTGGATCCGGCTTCATACAGCGGACAACGGACTGGATAAGAACGCGCGGGGTAAAATATTGGCCTGCGCCTTTCTTGCCTTCCGCGGCTGATTTCTCAAGAAGCCCTTCATATGCGGCGGCCTTGACATCGACATTAAGAGAAGTCCATTCGGTTTCATCGATAAGGTTGATTAAGCGTTTCAGGTTTACCGGATTGGAAAACCGTGAAATCGCGCCTCCGTAGATATCACCTAATACACCGGGCTGTTTACCTAGGGCCCGTAAGGAATCGGCGTAAAAATCCGTTAAACCTGTGCCAGATTTCTCTCTTAATACGCTCCATCTGTATTCTTTAGGGATTTCTGCGCCGCGCTCCTCGGCCATCTTAAGGAACAATAAATATGTAATCTGTTCGATATAATCCCCGTAGTCTATGCCATCGTGGCGCAGGGTATGGCAAAATCCCCATAGTTTATTGACAACGTCGCTCATAATAATACCGCCTCATTGATTTCCTGGATAAGTTTATCCAGTTCACCGTTAAAAATCTTATTAATTTTAACAAAGTTTCCGCCTCCGCGGGTAAAGGTCACAAGGTCAAAATCATCCTTTTCCATCAACATATCCTCAAGCAGATACCTTTGAATAAACCCAAGCCATTTATCCTGCTCGGGCGTAAAAGAATGCTTTCCCCGAATACGGGCAAAGGCCTTGTTTACCCTGGATTCTGCTGTGAGCAAATTCTCACCCTTAGCGGCATGCTTGACTATCGATATAATATCCGCAAGCTTCTGCTTATATGCAATGCGAAGGTTCTTCTCACTAAATTTATCCTGCAGGTAATCCGGCTCGTGAGAAAGCTTCTCCCTGAGCTCGTCAAGGTCTTTTGTGTGAAACTCTTTGGGCTTGTTTAAGAGAATTTCAATGGCTTCAATATGCTCGGGGGTTCTTACGCACGGACTCCTCAAACTCCTTGATGTAATCGGATGGCCGCAATTCGCTTCCGTCTTTGGCGCGGAATACGCGTTCAGAACTCACGATATCAACCGCGGGCTCAGCAATGATAAAGGGCTTATGCGCCCTTTGATAGTTTTCGCATATATCAAGGAAACTTTCTTTTTTCAGGATTTTTATTGTGCCTTGCCAGTCTTTGTGAAGCCTTTGGGGCAGGTCTTTGGCAAAGTCAGCAATATCTGCGCCTTCAAGGATATAAGTAAACTGCGCCCTGCTTTCCAGTGTAATGGACTTGGCAATCCTCTGCATACGCTTAACTAAAACACTCGTGTTATAAGCGGCATCTACATTATTGGCTATGTCATCAACAATCTCTCTGATAGTCCGGGTTGCTTTTATCGGGGCCTCTGCAGAAATGCCGGTGATCTTACGGAAATACTCTAATAAGGTCCCATTAAAGCAGTCAAAGACAGTAAAATGGTCTTTATTGATTTCCGGGCAAAGCCGGGTCCCGCGGCCCATCATCTGCTCAAGAAGAATACGTGATTTCACAGGCCGTAAAAAAACAATATTCTCGATCTTGGGAATATCAACGCCGGTTGAAAGCATATCGACGGTAACCACAATACCTGGGCTCTGGCGGTTGCGCAATTCCCTGATCCTTTGTAATGGACGGTCAACCGTTGGGCTTCCGGTGATTTTCTGGACAAAGTTATCTCCGCGATTAAACTCATCCCTTAAAATATTGATGAGCTGGTCACAATGTGACCTATGAGGCAAATCATTATGGGCAAAAATAAGCGTCTTTGGGAAATGGCCTCTTTCTTCTTCATGAGCTAAAAGGTACTTCTTGATCTCTTTAACGACTTTACGGTTCCTATCAGGTGCTGTCCAGTCACTTTCATTGGCTGTCGCGACAAGCTCACGCTCATCTTCCAATATATCGAATGTCAACTGGCCGGTATCAGTATCCTTAAGGCCAACTTCTTCACCTTCTTTAAGAAAAACACCGTTTATGGTAATCTCTGAATTTATCTTTACCGCGTCATAATCCACAAGATAGCCTTCGCGCATCGCGCGCTCATAATCATAACGATAGGCAATCTCTTTAAAGTAGGCGGTTGTATGCGCGGCTGGTGTGGTAGTCAATCCGATCTTAACAGCGTCAAAGTGATTCAGGACCTCCCGCCATTTGCTGTCCTCTGAAGCGGTATATCCGCGATGACACTCATCGGCAATGACCAAATCAAAGGCGTGAATAGGGATGTCGATTTTATCGGCGTCGTCATCTTCTCTGGTATCAAACATACCTTCTTTGCCAAAAAGATTAATCCCCATTCTCTGGATCGTACAGACATAGACAAATGAATCCCTGCTCTTTGGGTCAGTCAAATATTCATTCGGCAGGATTTTAGGGTCAAACTGTTCGCCTTCTTCAAAGCCTTCCTTTTTGAACTTCTGGCTATAGACCTCATAAATCTTATCGAATTTTAAGCCGGGCTCGGGTTCGAAGCTGGCTAAAGCACTCACTGCCTGGGCAGCCAAGGCTTTGCGATCAACAAGGAATAAGATACGCTTGGCATAATTGGACTTCATCAAGCGATAAATGGTGTTGATAGTCGTAAAAGTTTTTCCTGTTCCGGTTGCCATGGCGATAAGCATACGGCTCTTTCTATCAATAAGGGCCTTTTCTGTTGCCTGCACAGCTTGCTTTTGATATAAACGCAGGCCCTCGTTATAATCGGTGTTTGATTTTAGCCATGCCCTGGTTTCATCTTCATTTCGCGCCAGAAACTCCATTAAAGCTGATGGGGTATGAAACTGAGCTACTTTGCGGGACCGGTTTAACGGGTGGCGTAAATCCTGAAACCAGATAATCGTGCCATTTGTCGAGAAAGCAAAGGGAATCTTATATTCACCGAATGAAAAAGGACTGTTTTGAAAAGTGCGCGCGTATCTCTGCGCCTGCTGGAGCACATTCTGCGGGCCAACAGCAACCTTTTTGCCCTCAACAATCGCTATCGCTAGCCGTTACAGAAAAGGGCATAATCTGCAGGGCCTGAAGCTGTCGGATACTCTTCGACTGCTTCATCTTTATAAAATACCCCCTCTTTAAAAGGCACAATTTTATTCCAGTCGCTTCGCCTTAAAGCTTCATCAATATATTTCTTCCTTGTCTAGGCTTCATTCATTGGCATATTTAAAGTATCCCTTCATCAGAAAAACTATAATAGCTGTCGTCACCGATGATAATATGATCAACAAGTTTGATCTCCATCAGTTTCCCGGCATCGCTTAATTCTTTGGTAAACTTCTTATCCTGCGTGCTCGGTGTGATATTGGCGCTGAGGTGGTTATGCACGCAAACAATCGATACTGCGAATTTCTGTAATGCGCTATGGATAATCTCGCGCACAATCGGTATAGCGTGATTCACTGTGCCGGTGGCAGCATCAGTAATGTCAATAATCCGGTTATTGCTGTCTAAATAGACAACCTTAAAAAGTTCTGTCTTTAAATCCCTGAGTTGCGGTTTAAGAATATCTACAATATCCTTAGCTGATGATACTTTTTGTTTGCCGGTACTTGCCTCATCCTCACGAAACCCCCTGCCGATTTCAAGCGCGGCCTGGATGTGAGCCGCCTTAGCGCTACCCAGGCCCTTAAATTCCTTCCAGTCCCGGCTATCAGTATGAACCATATTCCTAAAGGTGCCAAATTTCTTCATGACCTTGCGGGCAATATCAATAGCGCTTGAGCCATTGGTGCCGGTACGCAAGAGAATAGCCAGAAGCTCTGAATTACTCAAGGCCCGCGGCCCCTTCTTTAATAATTTTTCCCGCGGCCGATCATCTACTGGCCAGGATTTTATACCGATAGTTTTATGTAACATTTTCCATAGCCTTATTTATCCGCTTAAGCGCTTTATCAAGGTCAAAGTTTTTTCGTTCATCAACAGTAAGGACACCAAATAGTTCATCTTCGATGCGCGACTTCATATCTTTAATTTCATCGCTCGACCGGCCGAGATTAACCCTATATTTGGACAAATCGGTATTACTACTGTCTTCTTCGATTTTCTTTTTGAAAAGCGTTAAAACATTTTTGTTTACTAAATCAAACCCTTGCCGAATAATAAAATCAAGGTCATAAAAATCGCGCGGAGCGATTTTTAATCTAAGCGCCGCGGCACGAAGCTTTTCGCTCACAATTTCATTCAGGGATAAACAATTAATTTTGCCCCCATCAAACAAAGGTTCTCCGGTAAAAGGATGGATGAATTTATGCTGAACAGCCTGCATTTTAGTCTTATCAATGGGGTTAAAACGTAGTCCTATTTCAAATTTAATAGTCTGTTCTGTCGGGACTATAGCCGAATCATACACGAAATAGTAAATATACTGTTTTGACTCGTTCCGCCCCGCGTTTTCAACGCCTTCAACACGCATGCCAAATTGTGTAGCGAAAGCCTCGATGTTATCTTTTATGGGCTGAATCGACTTGCGCCTGTTGCCCCGGGTTGTCGTATGATCCGGCAGGCGCATACTAAAATCCAAATCCTCGCTCAATCGATAATATACGTAATAAATTTTGTTAAGGCATGTGCCGCCTTTAAAAATAAGATGCTCTGAAAGACCGTTAATATGCGAAAGAAGAAGCGTCAAATAATAATCTTTCTCCATAAGCGGCGCATAAAAACCTGTTTGTGAAGCGATACGATCTACGAGTTTCGAGAATTTATCCTTATCGTTGTGTATCATTGACAATTGCTCTCCATTTTTCATTTATTCTTCCTTTTCTGTTATTTGAAAATGAAATCAGGGATGTTTTTTTAATACTCTTTGCAAGAGGGCTCAATAAATAGTCCGATACGCCAGCCTTTTCAAGGGCTAGCCCAATACGTTTACGTGTTTTGATCGCAGGAAATCGCACGCTGTAATCGATTAATGTTTTGATATCGCATTTCTTTTCTTTAACAAAGCGCTCAAGTATCTCAGCCGCTTCATTAATCCCTCCGACCGGCTTATTATAGTAAATAAGATCTACCAAAGTTCTTTCTTTTGAACTGACAATAACTTCCTTGCCTTTTATCTTTATTTTCTCTAGTCCATACATCTTTTTGGAAGAAATCTTCGTAAACTTAAACGATAAACCGGCAATTGTTCGAGATCTCGAAATCCTTGTATTGAGCACATAAACGGTCTGAAACTGCTGATCCACAAAATTATAGTAATTAAACATCGTGGAATAGCCGATATAGTAATCGCCTTTGGGAAACAAAGCCGGTGGAATAAGAAACTCGCTAACACGGCGCCCCGTTGGCACGGCGTCTAAAGGCACGAATATATAAACGCCGCTTTTAATAGGAATCAAGACCCGCTTTTTCTTGAGGCTGTAAACCAACTGGTTTCTGTATGGGAAATCCGGCGCGAGGTAAGAATCAAGCTCTTTAGCGGTAACGATATCCTTTTCCTCGTACGTAAGCCTGGCAACTATTTCAACCTCTGTTTTGCTTAAAGACGTCATTGTATTTTTATTCATCGAGAATACTCCTGTGGTTACTTTTGAGTAACGATTATACAATAACTAACATACCATATTTTCGTTATATGTCAATGTAAATCTGCGAGTCACCGATTATAAAGGAATATCTATTTACTTGAAGTGACAATTTTGGGAGTTTCAGTAAGCGCGATATAAAGGCAGGAATGCTCACTAATGAACTCCTTTAGAAAGACGTATTCTGATAACTCACTTTCTTTAAACTGGGCGAACATCAGTGATGAAGCAATAACCGCATTTTTTCTTTTACGAGTACCCCAAGATAGCTATATGCTGAAACATTCTTTAATGCCTTCTTTCAATAGCTCAAGGCTCTTTTTTTATTATTCAACCGTAAATATGCCAGGCCTAATTCATAGAGCAAAATAGGTGACTGCGGGTTAAGAGCAAGGCCTTTCTTATATATTTCTATCGCTTTAATATAGTCTTTTTCCTGAACATACATTCTGCCCAGGTAGTATTTAACGTCTTCTTCATCGGTAATCGAATCCATACTTTTTGCGTCCTGAAATTGTCTTTTCTCCTGAAATTACCACAAAACCGCCCTTGCCGAAACCTTTTTGTGGTTTCTGCACTGATTTTATCTCATCCGGAAAATCATATAATGTCTGATAATAAGAAAATTTCGAGAAACCTGTGCTACCAAGCAAATATACTATCTCTTTTACACTAAAAAAGACGGCTTCTTTATAAAACGCACTTTTCTTTTTCTGATAAAACTTGCCGAGAAAGCTATCTTTATCAACTATCCCTATAATAATTTTGCCTTTCGTTTTTAGAACCCTGTATGCCTCTTTTAAAACCTTCTCCGGGTTCTTAGTAAAACATATAGTAATAATAACTGCCACATAGTCAAAAGCTGTGTTCTTAAATGGGAGGCGCTCGCCATATCCCAGCTTTACATTTACGCCTCTTTTCTTCGCGATTTCAATCATATTTTTTGATGGGTCAACCCCGGACCCAATGCCTAAAGCTTGAGCGAACCTGCCGGTACCGACTCCTATTTCCAGTCCTTTCCCTTTCTTAGGCAGAACCTTGCGTATCGCCTTAAGTTCCGATAGATAGGCGAATTCATTCTTATCATACCAGGCGTCATATTTCTTATAATAACGGTCAAAAATCTTCATTAAAAATCCAAATCTCCCCACCAGCCGTCGTAGAATCTTTTCAGGTGTTTGTAGAATTCCCCATCCATGGTATTTTTTTTAACGTCTTTTTCCTTAAAGGAATACCTTAGCCCGCGCAATAAGCCGTAAGAATATCATTAGCGTGCGCTATTTTTTTAAACATTTCCTCGCATTCTTTTTTCTTTTTATCTTCACATTTATCAGGATGATATTTATGCGCGAGAACACGGTAGGATTTTTTTATTTCCTCTATGGCCGCGTCTTCTTCTAATCCCAATATTTGCCTTGCTTCATTAATTTGCTTAAAATCCGCCATTTAAAGCCCTTAATCTTTTTTGTACCGACTTTATCTTCCCTTTTGCCGTTAATTTTTTATCCTTGCGGTCATCTATTTTTATCGTAGTTACCACTCTCTTTATTTTGTCCTTTAATACAGTTCTATGCATTTTTCCCGCTATATTTAACAGTTTCCTGACAGAATCCGATTCTATTATTGTAGCCATAGGGGTAAGCTCATATTTTATTCCTTTTTGTTCTTTGAGTATTTTTACCGCGTCCGCTACATACCCACTAACTGACGCGCTTTCTGTGCCCAGGGGCACTATGCTAATCTCCATAATAGGCATTTTCAATCATCCCTTTTTAATAACAAGTAGGGCATGTCCCCGTAGGGCAACTTGGCCCGGAAGAAGACTTATCCTTTGGCCCGCCAACACTAAACGATGATAATAACCGTTCGATGTTTTTGCTATTACATTTCTTGCATTTAAGCTCCGGTTTTTCTGAAGTTACTCCTATCAACAAATCAAAATTCTCGCCGCAATCTTTACATCTATAAGTATACATGGGCATAATCATCACCTCCTGTTTGCCCCGTTAGAAATCCCTGACGGTTGCCTGCGGCAACCTATCTCTAACAGGGTTTACCCCAACTAAATGTGCTTCTTAATCGTAGGCTCCAATTCGGTTTTAGGAAGCGCTCCTACAACCTTATCCACTACCTTCCCATTTTTAAAAATCGCCAAGGTTGGTATGCTCATTACCCCGTATTTGGACGCGGTATTAGGAGCATCATCTACATTTACTTTGCACACCTTTAATTTTCCTTTATATTCTTTAGCAATCTCTTTAAGTACCGGCGCAACCATCAAGCAGGGCCCGCACCACTGGGCCCAGAAATCCACGAGAGCCGGAATATCCGATTCCAATACTTCCTCCTTGAAGTTCGAATCATTTACTGTTACTTCCATTTTCTCATCCTCCTTTTTTTATGAAACCCCATCTACCAACAACCTCCTTAACCTATCCAAAGAAATCTTATAAGGTTCTATATTAAGATGCATCCAATCGGCGAATTCAAGAATTTTCTCCGGTGAATTGGCTGAATATTCCTCAAATATGCCTACGGCGTCAAGCAAAATCGCTTTGTCATGCTGGGGAAATGTTTCATTAGCTTTTCCCTGATCCCAGTCTTTAAAAATTATCTTCCAGTATTCCAGCCATCCGGGAGTAAGCCAATAAACTTTTTTACCTTCGGCTATGTTTTCTCTTTCCTCTATGCTAGTAAACATATCAACGCAATTTTTTGCCTTAACTCTTTTAGCATTCGCTCCTGTTTTCCGGATAATCACACCTATATCTCTTGAAGGATCCTTGATATCAACAAAACACTTCTCACCATATACGACTAAAATTTTCTGCGAATATTTTTTCGCGTTATCAATCTGTTTTTTAAGCTGCTTCTCAAGTTCCCACGGTGTTTCGTGCAAACCCGGCGCGGTATATAAAATCTTATCGGCATTTAAAAAACCCTCTTTGGCCAAGAAATTCAATTCACCTCGTAATGTACCGCAAGCGACAATACCGTACCCTTTAAAATCCGCCTTTTTAGACATTTATTGTTTTACCCACTTTTGCCTCTGATTTTTATACCCTTGCGCCTTAGCTCGTCCGTTCTCTTCTTGGAACATTCCATACAGAAATATTTAGGCTCGGAATCTCTCCTATCATAACCCGGGGCTAATGCTAGTCTCCATAGGCTCGCTTCTTTACCACAACTATCGCAAATACCTTTTTCTTTGAAATGCCACATCTCAACGGCTTTAGAAGTAAATATAAATCTGTCTACCCAAAAAAATATCGATCCTCCGATTAAATTAGCTATGATCGTAGACCATATGCCAACCCCTAAATTTCTGACTACCAGCCAAAGTATGGGAGTACTGAGTTGCCATCGAAATAAATATAACGCGAACCTTTTCATATTAATCATTATGTCTGGCCTCTTTCACAAACAATAAAGGGAAAACTATGTCGCTTACACAGCAAGGGATCCATACCGCGAGAAAAAGAAACAAAAAAATCGCAAGATACACAAACCAATTTAAAGACTTCCCTCCTATAGACATAATTATATGAAAAAGCGAGGCCCAAGTGCTTAATAAAACATGCCCCATGTGAGGAAATTTCGTGGTCGGCCTGAAATAGGCTATGAGCACACCTGTAATAGCCAAAGGATTAACCAACCACCACTTCTCAATAAAACCCAGATGGACTCCTCGATTAGGCATTTTTAACATTACCTCACCCAAATAAGGGATAATCGAATCACTTATAGTGGCAATACCTACAGACCCAATGTAGCCTATAATAAACAATAACCAAAGATTGCATTTGCCCCTTATACACTTACCGCTTATACGCTCGCATGTGTGAAGCCTATACATAGACGCAGTGACAAGCGCGCTCAAAACAACGTGAATGGGATGAAGCACATAAAAAATGTTATATGAAAGGGCTGATGGCAACTTCTGAAAAAGCGCTATTATTATGACTCCTGTGACAGCTCCGAAAATCGTAAAAGGAGCGTGAATTTTTAACTCTTTTGAAATTTGATTAAACATTTTGAATACCCGTCGTGTCCAAGCCTAAAATTAAATTCATATTTTTCTCATATAGAATCTATTATCTTTGTATTCTGTCTCTATTAATTTGTTTTCGGTTATTAATTTATCGATAACAACCCAATTCCCATTAGCCTTTTTTAAAAATTCATCCACAGCTTCTTTTCGCATCGGATGTACTGAAGTAATACTTAATAAATCTTCCTCGACATTTCCCGTAAACGCGAAGGCATTTCCTTCGTAACCGATAAGATATTCCGCGTCTATAGATTTCTCTTTAAATACCTGATATGCCCTGTTTACTGCTTGTTCATCTGCCGATTTCACCCATTTTTCCGCCGGAGGCCTTGTCGGAATGGATATATAACTTTTTACATTTTTTAAACCAATGATAAAACATGCGATCTTTTCCAGCTCTTCAGCATTATCATTAACATCTTGAATAAGCATGGTCTCCGTGGCCAATTTACCGGTGAAAATCCGCGAAAACTCTGCTATGCCTTGTAATATATTATCATGCCGCAAAGATCTATAAGGCCTATCAATTTTACGCCAGGCATCTTCACTTACCGCGTCAATTTTCAAAGAAACCCAATCAGCCTTACATAAATCATCCCGAACGTCTTTTTGCCATACAAGAGAAGCATTCGAAATAATAGCAATCTTTATTCCCAATGGCTTAAGCAATTCCACCTCTTTGCCAAAATTAATATCCAGAGTCGGCTCGCCATCCGGGACAAAGGTAAGATAATCTATCTGCTCTCCTTTGTCTTTTGCGTCTTTGACTTTCTTTTCTACAGCTTTCAACAACTCATCAAGCTTGTAAAAGGCTTTTCTTTCTGCCCGCATGTTCAGAGTTCTTCCCAGCTGGCAGTAAACACAGGAATAGCTGCAGATCTTTGGAGGAATATTATTTATTCCTAAGCTTCGTCCTAATCGCCTCGACGGGACCGGCCCGAATGTAATCAAATCATGATTAACCGTCACATTTATCCCTTCTCATTAAAGATATGCTTTTTTTATTTCCACACAGTGTTTATAAAATTAATTAATGACCTGACTGGTTGGCCGGTAGCTCTTTCTTTCTTTTTATCCCAGCAGGAATACGCTATATCTAAATGTATCCAATTATCAGGATATTTAACAAATTGTTTTAAAAATAGAGCGGCCAAGGAAGGTCCCGGCTTATCTTCTACTGAATTCTTTATTCGTTTTTTTCTAAAATACTTCTTATCCAGATATTCCCACAAAGGCAACCTCCAAACCAACTCTTTCGCTTTATCTGAACTCATCTTATATCTTTTATACAGATCATCATTTAAAGTAAAAACTCCCGTGGCTTTTTCGCCAATAGCATATCCAACCGCACCTGTTAAAGTTGCTACGGTAATAATAATATCTTTCGAAGTTTGCGGCACACTTGTTAAAGCTTCCGCGAGGATTAATCTGCCCTCCGCGTCCGTATTGCTTACAACAACTAACTTGCCTCCTATTTTTATCTCATCACCCGGCAATATCTGGCTGTTAGCTACTAAATTTGTGGAAACAGGACAATAAACTGCAAGATTTTCATTGACCAATTGGGATGCAACCGAAAATGCGCTTGCCATTCCCGCCATATCAATTTTCATATTCGCGTATTTTCCGGAAGGCTTTATGTCGTAACCACCCGCATCGAACAAAATACCCTTTCCTATCAAAATAACCCTTCTTTTCCGGGTTGTTCGATAATCGGTTGAAATAATACCCGCGTTTTTATGCTGTCCGGACATCAATTTTATAGGGCCGGAAGATTTGCTTTCTATAAAATTGATTTTTATTTTCAAGAGTTTCGCCAGTTTTTCCTTATAATTGGCCAAATTCAACTTATTATAAGGCACGTTTACTAATTTTTTACAATATTCAACAGCGCGTTTTTCATTCATAATTATACTTACCTCCATTCATACTTAATTTCTTCAATTACACGTTTAGTGCTTGGCCTGTTTTTATTGAAACGAAGTTTTTACCGTATTTCTCCTTAAAAATTCCCGCCGCCTCCGGGCCGCTGCAATGCGTAGGTCCGGCTTTAATTATGCCCAATTTCTTAAAGCTTTCGGCTACAATCCCTATCGCTCTCTTATCCGATTCCATCAGATGGAAACCGCCGGAAACAAGATAAATCGGCTCCTTTGGAAATTTTGCTTTCACCTTTTCAACCATTTTTAAAACTCCGGGATGCGCGCATCCTGTAATTACGGTAATGCCATTTTTCGTTTTTAACACCATGGCTTGCTCTGCCATGTATTTACCGTGATAGGCCCCGGCTATTTCTCCTGTAGAAAATATATCCGGCAAAATTTGTGTTAATTTATCTATCTCTATAAGGCTGACACCAAACTTTTTAGCCTTGTCTTTAAAATCACGGCTGAAATTAGGACAGATATATACTCGCAGGCCCTTTCTACTTTTTAACAAATCCCATAACCCCCCCCAATGATCCCAGTGGTCATGAGAAATTACTATTGCCTCAATTTTATCTATGTTAACCTTTAAAGAGCGCATATTCTCGAGTAACCACTTACCATTCTCTCCGGTATCAAATAGTATTTTATTATCAAT
>QNCD01000028.1 GCA_003644385.1 Candidatus Omnitrophota bacterium | reverse complement strand
GGAGTACCCAGGCCTATACCTAAAATTACATAACCGATTTGGCTGATAGAGTGATACGCCAAGAGCCTTTTTAAATCCCATTGCCCTACAGCTAAAAATACGCCTACGAGCATCGAAATTACCCCTAGGATCATTAATATCACTGAAAAAGTATAATTCATGCCGAAGATATTAAACAAAACACGCACTAGCGCATATACTCCTAAAACCTTAATTAAAACCCCGGAAAGCATGGCTGAAATAGGAGCGGGCGCTGAAGGATGCGCATCCGGCAGCCAGGCATGAAAAGGAACCAGGGCTGCTTTTAAGCCGAATCCGGCAAAAAACAGTACCGCCACAAAATTTAAAAATATAACACTGTGTTTTACTGTCAACACCCTGGCAATATCAGCCATATTTAATGAAGAGGTATAGCTATATAAAAGCGCGATCCCTAAAAGAATAAAACAAGAGGCAACCGAACCCATTATCGCGTATTTAAAAGAAGCCTCTAATTCTTCCGCTTCGGTACCGAATGCAACCAGGGCGTAACTGGAAATAGAAGCGATCTCTAAAAAAACAAAAAGATTAAATAAATCACCGGTGATGATAATACCATTCATGCCTGCCAGCATAAGCATAAATAAGGTATAGAACTTATATTTATCGGTGTATTTATTCATATAGTTAACGGAATAAAGCGCGATAAGAAAACTTACTAAACTCACCGTCACCAGCATAAAGCTGGTCAATCCGTCTAAAACCATGCTTATTCCCATAGGTGGCACCCAACCCCCAACCTTATAAACCAGAACTTGATGGCTTTTCACCAATTTTACAGAATACAAAGAAAGGGCCAGTAAAGCTAAGGTGCCAAGGGGACCAAGGATATCTCCGAGATTCTTTATTTTTCTACCGAAAAGAGAAACCAGAAAAGCTATCCCCAGAGGTATGATTACAAAAAAAGGTATAATTTTCATCCTCTTAATCTCCGGATCTTGGTAATATCAAAAGTATTATATTTTTCGAATATTCTGATCGCAATAGCTACGATTAAAGCGGTAACTGCCAGGCCGATAACAATCGAAGTCAGAACCAAAGCCTGGGGAAGCGGGTCAACTATGTTGAGGGTGTCCTGAGCTTTATCTAGTATCGGCGCCCTGCCGTGCGTACGGTAGGCAATCAAAATCAGAAATAAATTTACCGCGTATTCAATAATTCCTAAGCCGATAATAATCTTGATGATATTTCTTTTTCTTAATACGCAGTAAAGCCCGATACTGAATAAACCTAAGCATAAGATATATTCGCTCATTCTTCTCTCAGCCCCTTAAATAACACCAAAGCCACAAAAATCGCAAATAGCCCTGCGGCCACTTTAATGCTTATGGCAATATTACACAAAGGAATCGTTCCTGCGCTGAATAACTTAAAAGGCTCTCCCCGGCTTAAGAAATTCAGGAAAAAGTATCCTCCGCTTAAACCCAGGAGCGCAATCGTTAAGAATAACAAAGCCCCGATGCTTTCTAAAATATGGGTCTTGGTTTCGGATAATTTTTTAAAAGCAAAATCTTTTCCGAAGGCCAGCATCAAATGAATAAAAGACAAGGCAATGATCACACCGCCGGCAAAACCTCCGCCCGGGCTGATATGGCCGTGTAAAACAAGGTAAATACCATAGAGTAAAATCAGGCCGACGGTAAGCCGGGTAATAGTCTTAACAATTAAAGTCATGCCTTTATTATTACTTTCTTTCTCTCTATTCATTTTTTTTATTGGCATTAATTCTGCCTACTTTTCTTATCACCGCCAGGACTCCGATTGCCGCTGTAAAAAGCACAGTAGCCTCCCCTAATGTATCATAAACACGAAAGTCCAGGACTACCGAAGCCACTAAGTTCGCTGCTCCGGTCTTCTCCAGCCCGCTTGCGATATAATCTTTGGCTACGCGCATAATGGGAGCGCCGAATTGCGGCAAATCCTTTAAGGCAAAATAGGCAAATATCAAAAACAGCCCGACAAAAGTCAGGGTGGCAGTAGTATTAAAAAGCCAACGCCCGTCTTTTACCAGCGGCAGGTCTTTATTTATAGTCGCACGAATAAGGATTATTAGACAAAGTATTTCAACCACTAATTGCGTGATTGCCAAATCCGGGGCTTTTAAAATTAAAAAAGCCAATGATAACCCTAAGCCTACCGCGCCCATGGCAATGACGCTGGAGAGTAAATCTTCGATCTCAACCGCCACAATAGCGGCAAAAATCATAAAAAGTAAAAGTAAATTTATCTCCATGTGTTATCTTAATATAAACGTATAAAACAAAACCAGCATACCCAGTAAAAACCAAACCAGATATGTGGGCAAAACCCCGTTATGCAAATACTGGAATTTCTTCGAAACAAAAAATACGAATCTCTTTGCCTGCTCATAAAGGTCAAAGAACCCTGCCTCTGCCTTTTTGTAAATACGCTTCAGAACCCTTAATTCTTTTATGGTATTGTAAAAATCAGTGCCGCTTAATTCTGTTCCCTCTAATCCGGAGGTTTCGGCTCCGGTAAATCTTATATCCTGACGTAAAGCGGAATTAAGATTCTTTAATTTAAATATCAAAAGCCCCAGAATCAAGCCGCATAAAATAAGCAGGGCCGATAAACCCGATTGCCAAAGGCCTGAAAATTCCATTTTTTCCTTTATCACCGGAAGGATAAAGTATTTTAAAGGAAGCTGATAAGCAAATATTCCGAAAATTACACAAAGTAGGGTCAATATCACAGAAGGCAGCCACATTAACCAGGATACCTCCCTGTTTTTCTGTCCTTTTGCCGGCTGGTTATCGCGCGGGCCTAAAAATGTAGCGTGAATTAATTTCATAAAGCTGGCCAAGGTAAGCGCTGAACCAAACATAGCAGCAACCAGGCAGATCGTGCCTGTAGTTTTTAAAGCCGGGCTCACTACCTGCAGCTGGCTAACTATTCCTTGATAAATCATCCATTTAGAAAAAAAGCCGTTAAAAGGCGGGACTCCGGCAATAGATAAACTGGCAATAATAAAAGTAGCGTATGTAACGGGCATAGCCTTATTTAGCCCCCCAAGTTTATCCAATTCGGTAGTATTGACGGCTTTCTCCACATTCCCTGTATTAAGGAAAAGACTAGACTTATAAAGAGCGTTGTTTAACATATGGAATATACCGCCGGCAATAGCAATAGGATTGCCTGTTCCTATGCCCAAAACCATATAACCTACCTGAGAAACAGCGTGATAACCGAGCAGCCTCTTCATATTATGCTGCACCAAAGCCATCATTACTGCCGCAATTATGGTAATTGCTCCGATAAACATAAGAAAGATATTTAAAGCTTCATTCATTACAAATAAATCCAAAGAAATCCTGGCTAAAAGATAAATTCCCAATAATTTATCTAAAGCCGCTGGTAAATAGGCAACTACCGGCAGGGGTGCTGCTTCTGCGCAATCCGGTATCCAGGAATGCATGGGCATAGCACCTGCCTTGGCAAAACTCCCTATTGCTATACATATGTAGGCTAAAACCGCTAATCCGCTATCCAGGCTGAGATTTATTTTATCCATCTGCCAGGTCTTGCTCAATTGGTAAACAATTATGACGCCTAATAACATAAGCGCATCTGCTGCGCCGATAATAATAAAGGTTTTTTTGGCAACTACGCTGGAATCATTTTTCCCTATATCAATAAGCAGATATAAAATTAAGCCCAATATACCCCAGAATACAAGAAGTAAAATAAGGTTATTGGCAAGTAACGCGGCAACTGAAAATATAGCGGTAAAAATAATATACGCGTAATATTGAGGCAGGTGCGGGCTGCCTTTCATAAACTTTAAAGAATAAACTATGATTAAGAGTAAAAAGAAGCAGATTGCCAGCGATAATCCGCCTCCTAAAATGTCGATTTTAAACCATGGGTATAAAATCTCTGGGTTCATTTTAATTTTAAAATATTCTTAGCGACTATTTTAGTATGGTGAAAAATCTGAGCGGTAAAATCAATGAGATTCAAAAACATGTTGCCTGAACGCGGGTCGCAAATTCCCGCCATCAACCTCTGTAAATGCGCGTCTCTATATTTTTCTACGAGGGTATCTACGTGTTCTTTATCGCGCAGGGAGCGCTTGGCAAAATTATCATCCTGCATTTTCAGAGCATTTACCGCATCTGAAAGCGCGGCTTCAATTACGCTGTATAGATGCTTGTATTCGGTGAATGCTTCCTCGCTAAAAAGCAGATTTTCCTGTATTTTAATTTCAATGCGCTCAACCATATCCTTTACATAATCGCCGATCTGCTCTAGATCTGCGGCGATACTGGTTAGAAGTATAATATCTTTTTTATCGGACCTTGAAATCTCACTCTTAGATACTCCCACTAAGCTGCGGACGATAGTGCTTTCCATCTCATTAAGCCTCTGTTCTTCCTTTAAAACGCCGGATAGAATATCTAAATCATGTTTCATAAAACCGTCAAAGGTAGTATCTAGCATCGCTAATGCCAAATCCGCCATTTCTCTGATACTCTCTCTTATATTTTCCAGATTTTGATTCTGCATGCAGTTATAAATTATGCGTCTTTTTTAGCTGCTCGGTTTTTTGCTGCGAAAGCTTAATCAAATCCCAGCCGTTCATTATCTTCTTATCCGTAGGCCTATCTATAACTATAGTCCTTTCAGTACAGCAATAACAGGGGTCAACCGCGGCTAAGGTAATTGCCGCATCGGAAATCGTCCCGCCGACTGCCGCAATTTTATTTGAAGCAACATTCATAAAACTAGGCGCACGCACCTTATGCCTTATCGGCCGGTTTGTCCCATCTGATCTGACATAATGAAAACATTCTCCTCTTGGTGCCTCTACTCTTCCGATACCTTCACCTACAGGGATATCCTTAATATCAGCATCAATCTTTCCTTTAGGCATCTTCTCCAGACACTGGCGGATAATGCTTATAGATTCCTGCATCTCCAAGATTCTCACTACAGTCTTGGCAAACACATCTCCTTCTTTTTCTACGATTACGTTCCAGGAAACTTTATCATAAACGCCATAAGGATCATCCTTGCGCACGTCAATGCTTAAGCCCGAAGCCCTGGCTGTGGGGCCGACTACAGACCACTCAAGAGCCTGTTTTTTGGTCAGTATGCCGACGCCTTTTAATCTGGATTGAATTACCGGGTCATCCATAACCACACCGCGAAACATCTCTAAAGCACGGGTTAATTCATCTAATGTTTTATTTAAAGGCAATATATCCTGATCTCTTATGTCGCGCCGCACACCGCCTATCTTCATCATTGCATAGTGGTTGCGGTTGCCGCTGATCATTTCAAAGCAGTCAAGAATCGGCTCGCGGTATTTCCAGGCCCACATCCAAACCGTATTGTATCCGATGAAATGCCCGGCTAAACCCAGCCATAATAAATGGCTATGTATTCTTTCTAATTCGGCAATAATGGTACGTATATAAAGGGCGCGCTCAGGAACCTGAATCTTGGCTAAATCTTCAACCGCATTCACGTATGCAAAAGGGTGGGATGTCGAACAAATACCGCAGATACGCTCTACCAGAAATGTTACCTGGTCAAAATGCTTGGATTCAGCGAGTTTCTCGATCCCGCGGTGTAAATAACCAATAACTATATCAACGTCTATTACCCGTTCTCCGTCCACATAAAGGCGGAAAAATTCCGGCTCTTCCTGGAGAGGGTGGTACGGGCCGATTGGAATAACAACCTTATGACTCATGTTCGTGCCTCAGCGGGTATTTACCTTGCGGCCACTCATCGTCTAACAGCAGCTTTTTTAAATTAGGATGGCCAATAAAATCAATCCCTAAGAGCTCCCACATCTCCCGCTCAATCCATTCTGCAGCGGGAAATAGAGGAGTAAGTGAATCTATTTTTAGATTCTTTTTATCTTCTAATAAAACCCTGAGAGAAAAAATTTCTCCGGTGTAGTCAAATCCGAAATGATAAAGTATCTCGATGCCTAAAGGGGTATCCTGGCCTGAAGCAGTACAAAACCTTAAACCGTGATCAAAGAATAAAAGATTGGATATTTCTTTTAAATCCTGCGCCTTTATCTTAATATAAATTCTCCGCCCGGAATGCTCATGCCAATCGATTATCTTGTCGGAGAGCCTTTTTTTGATCTCAAGTTTTACCGTATTCATTTTTGCCCCTTAACCTTATTTATCAATTTAGCTATTCCTGCAATCATTGCCTCGGGTTTAGGAGGACAACCGGGAATATATACATCTACCGGCATTAATTCATCCAAACGGCAAGGCGTATTATATCCTTCATTAAATATTCCTCTGCCTAAAGCGCATGCTCCGCAGGCAACTACAAGGCCGGGTTTGGGCATTTGCTCATATACCCGCCTGGCCCTGGGAGCAGCTTTTCTGGTTAATGAACCTGTCACTAAAAGTACGTCAGCATGCCGCGCGCTTCCCACTAAGACAATCCCGAACCTTTCGACGTCAAAACGCGGGGTTAATAAATCCAGGATTTCTATATCGCAATTATTACAGGAACCGCCGGCGCACAAATGAAAAACCCATAAAGATTTAGTTAATGCTTTAGTCTTAAGGCCCATATTATAATCCGAAAAGCGCTAAAATAAGCGCTATAGTCACTACTACGGTAACCGGGCCCCAGAAGAATTTTATAGTTTGATCAATGCGCATTCTGGGGTTAGTATTTTTAACTAATACTATAATCACCAACAGCAATATGTATTTGCCGATCAAAGCCCACACCCCTATTTCGTTTGCCCAGAACAAACTTATCAATAATAAGGGAAGCGTGTAGAGAAGGATTGCTTTTGTCAGCTTGAATATTGCCAAAGGCAGCCCCGAATATTCGATTAATGTCCCGCCCATTATTTCCTGTTCTGCCTCAGACATATCAAAGGGGACAAAATCAAGCTTTGCCTGTATACAAAGCATTGCTACGATAAACGCCAAGGCGCCTGAAGGAGAAGAAAGGTGCGAACCAAAATTTATCTGATAGTTGATAATGGAACCGATTTGTAAAGCGCCGGCGCTTTTAATTAACACGACAATAATAGCTAAAATGAAAGGCAACTCATAAGCTAAGATTAATTTCATCTCCCGTGAGGCACCGACAGAAGCTAAGCAGTTGCGCGAAGAAAATGCCCCTATAATTATAGATATTGCCGGAATAACCAGTAGATAAAGGACAACAATAATGTCCCCGATAAATCCTTCCAGCGGAGAAATAAAAGCATTGCCTAAAATTGTTGCCACTAATACCGCACTTAAAAGGCCGAAAAGCGGAGATAATAAAAAGGTAATCTTTGAACCCTGCGGAACAATAATCTCTTTGCCTAAAAGTTTTATAATATCAATAAAGTTCTGGTACCAGGGTGGGCCTACACGCCATTGGACGCGCGCAGTTACCTTCCTGTCTACCCATCCGGAAATTAAGCCGATAACAGCGCTGAATAAAAAACCGGGAAAAATAATATAGTTAAATAATAATTTCATTTCTTTTTCGGCGGCTGTAAATCTTCCTTTGACCATTTACGGCTATGCACAGCCAGGCTTTCTCCGATGAAATAAATATTCTGTTCTATATCTTCCTTGACTTCCTTAACCTCAATTGCCTTTTCAGGGCAGGTAGTTACGCATTTAGGTAATTTTGTGCTGATACCCACGCAATAATCGCAGCGGGAATCAAGATAAGGGGTAAAGTCGGCAAAGATTGTTCCGAAAGGACAAGCAATAGCGCAAGATTTACAGCTGGTACAGCGCATTTTATAACGCTTTAGTATGCCGTCAGGCTGCTTCTCAAGCGCGTTATGATAACAGGCATTAACGCAAGGAGCCTCTTCGCAGTGGCGACAAAATAAAGCAAAAGTAGCGAATTCACGCAGATTAGTAATACCGTTATTCTGCGGATGATAAAAATAATCGCAGGAAACCCTGCATTCTTCACAGTTATTACAAATATCTAAGTCAATAAATAGTCTCTTCATATTCTCCTATACGTAGCACAGAGTACTGTCTACAGCGCAAAGAAAAATAAAGTTTTACTCTATACTCTGTACGCGGTACGCTGTACTTAATTTAGTCCCAGATATCGCGTACATCCTGCAGCTGTTCGTAACTGAACACCGGGCCGTCTTTACAAACATAGAATTTTCCCAGCCGGCAATGCCCGCATTTTCCCAGGCCGCAGGACATATTTTTTTCCATAGAAAGATAAATGTTCTCCGGCTTAAATCCCAAATCCAAAAGTTTAAGCGTAACAAATTTCATCATTATCGGCGGCCCGCAGACAATACTTACCGCATTATTTAATTTTATCGGCAAATCCTCTAGAATGGTAGTCACAAGCCCAACGTGGCCCTTCCAGGACTTTTCGCCCACGTCAACCGTAGTAACTACATTTACCTTCTTCTTTTTAGACCACTGCGGAATTAATTCCTTATAGAGAATATCACTGGGCGTGCGCGCTCCGTAACGTAAAACCACTTTCTTGTATTGATCGATTTGGGCAAAAAGACTAAGTAATAATGAGCGCAGCGGCGCCAATCCCACGCCCCCGCCGACAATTAAAATTTCCTTACCTGCAAATTCGTCTGTGGGGTAACCCTTGCCGTATGGCCCGCGTATGCCGACAAGGGTATTTTTTGAAACATTATGCAGCAGGGAGGTGACCCGCCCCACATTCATAATAGTCACGTCAATTTTTTCTTTTACATTGGGATCAGAAGAAGGGGTAAAAGGCGCTTCTCCTATACCGGGCAAAGTTAATTCTATGAACTGGCCGGTTTTAAACTCAAATGGCTCCCTAGGCTTAAGCACAAAAGTTTTTATATTGGGAGTTTCGTCAATTATGTCTTCAATCGTAGCTTCTATCGGTTTATAGATATTTTTCATTGCTTACTGCCGGCTTTTTTAGCCAGGTCTTTTAAGACTTCCCTGATATCGATCTTCCCGGGGCAGACTTCAATACACCTTCCGCATCCGCAACAGGCGGGCATCCCTAGATTTTCTACGAAAAAATCGAATTTCTTCATAAACCTGTTTCTCAGCCTTTGTTTTCTTAGTTTTAGAGGATTCGCTCCTCCGGCTACCCTGGCATAATTAGCATAAAGGCAGGAATCCCAAACCCTGACTTTAGCGTTCTGGTTCTTCTCTTTTACATCGTCGATTAAAAAACAATGGCAGGTATCACAGATCAAATTACATCCCCCGCATTCAACGCAAGTAAGCATAAATTGCTGCCAGGTATCCGCGTCATAGCCGCTTTTGACTATTTCCTGTACTTTATCTTTAGGAACCAGATTCTGCGGATCGAGATGATTTTTTAACCTCTCTACCAGGCTTTCTCTTTTTAACCGGCGTGTAGCTATCTGCGCCTCTTTTGCCAGAATAAAATATTCTTTAAATTGCTGGATAAGCTGCCAGCCTTTTTCAGAGCCGACCTCTAAGAGAAACCCATCATTCAATGGGGAGATATTTATATCAAAACCTTCTTTGGGATAAGGCATAATATTCCAGGCCAGGCAATGGCAAACTTCCTTAAAATCAGTGCAGTCTCCGCTGATAAAAATGGTGTTTTCTCTTTTTAGCCGGTAAAGAGTATCCTTTTCCACTCCCTCTAAAAATACAAAATCCTGAATCTTATGACCGACCAGGTCGCAATTTTTAAGGCCGAATATAACTGTCTTTGCGGGAGTTTCGATTATACTTTTAGCAGTAAAGTAAGTTGAGATTCTCTCTTGAGGCGAGGTAAAAAAAGACTTGAGCGGTTCAACGCTACGATAGGGATTAAAGACTAAATCCTGATTATCGCTTAAATTTTTATAAAAGTAATCCGGCTCCTTAGAGCCTTCTTCTTCTTTTACCGCTGGGACAAAAACACGAAAATTGTCATTAAGGCGGTTTAAGAAAATGCCCAGCTGCTTGGAATCAATATAATAATTGTTATTCACTTTCTGGAATTAGTTAAAGGAAAGGTATAATTTTGTGAAAAAAATCACAAATTAGCCCGAAAAAAAATTTAATCAAATTAGGATACACTAACCGGCGTAAATTGTCAAGGGAAAAGCTAGAGAAAAGCCAAAAAGCAACCTCTCACTCTGCCTTAGGTTCGCCTTGAGGCTTAGAAAGCTTCTCTTTTACCAGGTCGCTAACCAGCTTGTTATCTGCCCTGCCGCAAATTTTTTCCTTAACTTGCTTCATCACTTTGCCCATATCTTTCATGGTTTGCGCAGCAGTTGCGCTCACCGCTTCATCGATAATCTTCTTTATTTCCTCAACCGCAAGCTCCTTAGGCAAATACGATTTTAGAATTTCAAGCTCCCCTGCCTCTTTATCTGCCAAATCTAGCCGGTTACCTTTCTTAAACTGCTCTATAGAATCCTGGTGCTGTTTTACCTGTTTCCTGATTACCGTAATTACCTCATCATCCTCAAGACTCTTCTTTTTTTTGGCAAAGGCGGCATTAATCATCTCAGCGCGTAAAAAACTTAAAACCGAACTCTTCAGATTATCTTTACTCTTCATTGCCGCTTTATAATCTTCTAGAATCTTATCTTCCAGCATCCCTAACCCCCTCCTTAAAATAAAACATACTTCCTCAATTTTTTAAGCCTCTTGCGAAGATCGCTCATTTTTAATCTGCTGGTTTTATTCAACCCAAAATCCTCTACGTTAAAAGAGGCGGCGATTGTGCCGTAGGCAACCGCAGTTCTTAAATTTCTCTCGGTTATTTTATCTGTCTTAACCAGATACCCCATAAACCCTCCGGCAAAACTATCCCCGGCCCCGGTCGGATCAATTACTTTATCCGTAGGATAAGCAGGTATAGAGAGAATGAAGCTATTACTGAAGAACAAAACACCGTGTTCTCCTTTTTTTATAAGCACCATTTTAGGGCCCAGGCAGCAAAGATACCTGGCTGCTTTTATCAAGTTTGGCTCGCCGGAAAGGCTCCTGGCCTCCTGGTCATTAGCAACAAAGATATCAACTTTTTTTAATAATTTTAAAAGGGCCTGACGTTTCTTATCTATCCAGAAATTCATGCTGTCAAGACCGACCAGCCGCGGAGAATGCATGCGCCTGAGTAAATGCCTTTGAATATCAGGATCAACGTTGGCAAGAAATATATGCTTTATACTCCTCTGCTCAATTGAGACCTGCGGCCGGAAAGCAGAAAGCACTCCTAACTCGGTATTTAACGTAAGCGCGGTGTTCAAATCTCCCCGGTACTCTCCCTGCCATTTAAAAGTCCTGCCCTTGCTCTTGATTAAAGAAGTAAGCACAATGTCTTTGCGCTTTAAAAAATCTATATGTTTAGGGGGAAAGTCCTCGCCGATTATCGCAACCAAATTTACTTTGGTGAATAAGCGCGCCGCCATGGAAAAATGCACGGCAGAACCTCCGAGCATATGTTTTCTTAAGCCAAAAGGCGTTCTCACCGTATCTAAAGCTACTGTCCCTAAAACTATTATGCTCATCAAACGAATAAAAATGTTAATATGGCAACAATAATACAATAATATCCAAAGTAATGCAATTTGGCTTTGAGCAATATTTTTCTTAATACCCATAATGAAAAAAGGCCGCAGAAAAAGCTAAAAATAAAACCTATAAATAGATTTAGAAAATTGCCTTTTAAAATAATACTTGCCTCTTTTGCCTCTAATATAAAAGCGCCTAATACAGCAGGAATAGAGGCAAGAAAAGAAAATTTAAAAGCCAGCCTTTTCTCTATCCCCCTGAATAAAAGCCCGGATATGGTAATTCCGGAACGCGAAATTCCCGGGATAATCGCCAGCGCCTGGGTTATCCCTAAGGCAAAAGCATCCTTGGTATTTAAAACCGCCCTCCTGGTATGTACGCTTAAACGGGTAAAAAGAAGTATTATGCCAGTAACCATTAATGCCAGGGCCGACAGGCTAACCGAGGCAAAGAGGGGCCTGAAAAAAACCCTGCCTGATATACCTACAATTCCCGTAATCAACGTTACTATAATAATATAAAATATCATTTTTTTATTTATCAGGACTTCTAAAATATCATTAAAGAAAAATAATATTAAAGCCAGGGTTGTTCCCAAATGCAGAGTAACGGGTATAGCCAGCTCCTGCCCGGATATTCCGAATATCTTCTGCAGTATTACCAGATGCGCGGAACTGCTCACCGGCAGAAACTCTGTCAACCCCTGAAATATCCCCAAAATTATATATCTTAACATAATCCCTTACTTAGGGACGGTTCTAAAGTCAATCTTAAAGTGTCCCCTTAAAGGGGACACTTTCGCTTCGGCTTAAGAACCGTCCCTGCTTTTTATTTTAGATGGGGTGGGTATGCGCATGAGAAAATAGAAACCAAGCAGCATAAAAACAGTTAAACTTAGAAGTGTCATGCGATAACCCCATTCTCCGAAAGAAGATAAAAGAAGCAAAAGCAGCCCCCAAAATAATGCCCCGACAATAGCCGAAAGATAACCCACCAGATTAAATAATCCGAATACCTCGCCGATTTTTTCTTCCGGAACCAGCCTTATAGCCAGGGCGCGGGAAACCACCCATGTGGAGCCTAAAGCTATCCCTACTATCGCTCCGATTACCCGGTATAAATAAAAGTTTTTAGAAAACGCTCCTATAAAAAAACAAAGGCCCCAAAGGATAAATACCGCACACATACTTTTTTTATGCCCCACGTAATCACTGATAAAACCCGAAGCTATGCTTCCGAGAATCGCAAAAAAAGTAGAAAAAGTGATCAGTACCATCACTTCCGATTTATCTAATCCGAAAGCGCGGCTGGCATATACGGACATAAAAAGAATAACTGCATTAACCGCGCAGAGGCCAAAAAAAGAAGCTTTTAAAAAATCTAAAAGTCCGGGGAAGCGGGCAGTATTGGTAGCGGTCTCTTTTAAACTTTTGAAAATCTGACGGATTTTTTCCTTTTTTAAGAACTTGAATATTTCTATCCTCCCCCGCGGCTGCTTATCTTTTACGAATACCATACAAGGTAGGGCAAATATGAAAAAAAGAATTCCTGTCGGTAAAAATGTAGCTTGATAGCCGCTTTTTAATACAACCGGCTTAATCAAAAGAAGGGCGATAATCGCGCCGCTATAACCAAACATCTTTCCTATCCCTGAGACTAAACCGATTTTATTCTTGGGAGCAATATTTACCAGCATAGCGTTATAAAAAACAATTGCTGTCTGGCAGCCGAAATTTGCGATTATGAAAAATATCAAGGCAGGCAGTATCTTCCCTATCCCTAAAAACATGGTAAAAGCAACCGCTATCATGGTAAGAAAAACTAAAAACGGCCTGCGCCTGGCAGTCAAATCTGAAATAGTGCCTAAAACCGGCGCAAAAAAAGCTACAAAGAATGTGGAAATACCGAAAGATATACTGTATAAAATTTCCGGCGCCTGCTTCTCCAGGGTCAGCCATTGCACAAAATATAAAGAAATTACATTTAAAGCAAAAAACTGATTAGCCAGATCATACAAACCCCAGGAAAAAATCAAAAAATTATTTTTCTTAAATACGGACATTTTAATTTTTATTTAAAAAATCCCGCATTTTCATTGGTAAAGGAGAATTTAAATAGAGAGTCTTCTTCGTAAACGGATGCCTAAACTCTAAGGCCTTTGCATGTAAACACAGATTCTTTGACCTAAGCCTAAAATCGCGGCGAAAGGCAAATTTATCCTCCCCCACTAAAGGATGTCCTATCTGTTTAAAATGAATGCGAATCTGATTCTTTCTGCCTGTTAAAGGATTAACCTCCACGATTGTAAAATCTTTTTTTCTTTGCAGTATTTTGTATTTTGTGCAAGCCGGCCTTCCTTCTATGGGAAAGTCTATATTACCCTGATTTTTCTTTAGTAAGCCTTGCACAAAAGCAAGATATGTTTTTTTAATTCTCTTTTGTTTGAATTCCTCCATCATTTTATGCTGACTGGATTTTCCTTTGGCATAAATAATTAAACCGGAGGTCTCTTTATCCAGGCGGTGGCAGGGATGCAGTCTATAAGAGACGCCTCTTCTCTTTAAATCCTCGTTTAGAATATTAGTCAGGACGCGTGAATCTTTCTTAGGGCTGGGTATGGTTAACAGCCCTGCGGGTTTATCGATTACCAAAAACCATTCATCTTCATAAACAACCGGGATATTGCTTATTTTATATTTAACGTGGTTGCCCATTGACAAAAAGCGCAAGTATTGCCAGAAGCAGGAATAGGCTTCTTAAGCTCAGCTACTGCCGCATAAAATATTTTTTTTGCCTTCTCGGGATCAGCCTTTAATTCTGAGGCAATTACGTCAAATTCAATTGAATTCCCTGTGGAGACTTCCTTGGGTATATAATATATAAGATAAGCTGTCCTTTTAGTCGGGAATTTATTCTCTTCCAATAAAAAAGTGTAAGCATCCATCTGAAATTGATGCGCGCTGTGCGTCTCTTTGGGCGGTGTACCCCTGGTTTTGTGGTCCAGGGCAGCAAAAAAATTATCCCCTAAATCCAAGCATTCATCCAAGTACCCGCCTAATTTAGCATTGATTTTATAATCTACAAATTCCAGCCAACCTTTATTGGGAAAATTACGCATTAATTTACCCGGAATCTTACCTTTGACTATAGACGGAAGCTCATTCTTGATTCTATAAGTATCAAAGTGCGCCTTAACCACCCTGTCTAAACCGGTGGTAATAGTGGCAACGGGGATGCTTGGCCTTTTTATATTTTTATTGATATAAAGCCAGAAGCAACGCGGGCATTCTAAAAAAAGATTAAGACTGGAAGGAGAAAGTTTAAGCATTTAAATTATCTTCAGCATCATTTCTATTGCTTTTTTAGCGCGGGTGCGGATCTCATCGGACACCCTTACTTCCTCTCTGAGTTCTTCCAGAGCCCAGACGATTTTTTCCTGGTTTGTGCGCTTCATATTCGGGCAGACAGCAGCTTCTGAAGCCGGGTAGAATTCTTTGCTGGGGTTATCTTTTTTTAAACGGTAAATAAGCCCGACTTCTGTCCCGATGATTATCTCCTTGGCTTCTGTCTCTCTGGCAAACTTGCACATCCTGCTGGTTGAAAGCGCTTCATCGGCTAAAGCCACAACCGCAGGCAGGCACTCAGGATGCACTATCACTTTGGAAAAGGGATGGAACTTTTTTTCTCTTTTGATATCTTCGGGTAGAATCCTTATATGCGTAGGGCAGAAACCATTCCATTTAATCAGTTTTTTACCGGTATTCTTCTCTGCAAAATCAGCCAGGTATTTATCCGGAACAAAAATAATTTCCTTTTTGTCTTTCAATGCCTTAACAACACCTACGGCATTGGTAGAGGTGCAGCAAATAACCAATTCTGCCTTCACCTCTGCCGAGGTATTGACATAACCGATAACTGTGGCTTTAGGATGCTGCTTCTTC
>QNCD01000027.1 GCA_003644385.1 Candidatus Omnitrophota bacterium | reverse complement strand
GGCTCGGCTGGCTCTGCCTGCTTTAAAGCAAGGAAAAAGACCAGCCGAGCCTGGCGGTTCTTATCGTTTTATTTTAAAGGGTGCCCTTAAAGTAATCACGGATCGAGTTCCATAGGTCACCCCAAAATTTTTTCGATGGTTTTTTGACAAGAAAGGAATACGGTAAGTTATATTCAAAAAATAATTTAGCGCCAGAGAGCCGAAATTTCGCTTTTGCTTTGCAAAAGTAAAGCTTGTCCCTCGTAGTGTTAGAGAACAAAGACAAGCTTTTTGCCAATCTTTTCTTAGGGTTGCTATGTAAATTTAAAACTTTTGAGCTATATCGGGAGCTCAAAAATTTTAAATGGCAGTCGCCAATTTTCTAAGGAGGTAACAGATGAACAGATATTTTATCTATGCCCGCAAATCCACTGATTCAGAGGATAAACAGGTTCTCTCTATCGAGGCACAACTTGCTGAATTAAGGCAATACGCTAAAAAGGAGAATTTGTTTATAAAGGAAGAGTTGTTTGAGGCAAAAACAGCCAAGGTGCCAGGACGTTTAGTCTTTAATGAGTTAGTGCGAAGAATTGAGCGAGGCGAGGCAAACGGTATATTAGCCTGGCATCCAGACCGTTTAGCGCGCAATTCAATGGATGGCGGCAAGATTATTTACTTAACTGATACTGATAAATTAGTGGATTTGCGGTTTCCTACTTACAAGTTTGAAAATACAGCTCAAGGCAAGTTTATGCTTTCGATAATTTTCGGCCAGTCGAAGTATTTTGTAGATAACTTATCTGAAAATGTTAAGCGTGGCTTTCGGCAAAAGTTAAGGCGTGGCGAATATCCGGGATTTGCTCCGCTTGGCTATAAAAATAATACCCTTGATCATTCAATAGAGATTGTGCCGGAGGATGCTCAAAAAATTAGAGAACTCTTTGAGCTATATTCGACTGGCCGATATTCGTTAGACGAAATAAGAAAATTGGCGACTGCCTCTGGCTTGGCCAGCAGAAGAAAAAGACTAAACTTAAGCAAAAGCAATATCGAGCGCCTCCTCAAGAATCATTTTTACTATGGTGCCTTTAGGTTTAATGGTGAGCTTTACGAAGGCACTCATCCGCCAATAATCACAAAAGAACTCTTTGATAAAGCACAGGCTGCTCTTTCCTTACGCAGCAAGCCTCGCAAAAATGGCCCTCATTATCATACTTTTCGTGGTTTTATAAAGTGCGCTGAATGTGATGGTATGATTACCTCTGAAATTCAAAAACAAAGATACATCTATTATCGCTGCACTAAAAAACGTGGCGTGTGCCATCAGCCATTTTTGCGTGAGGAGGCGCTCGTCGCTCAAGTTAACAGTGCCATAGCTAAGGTTGGGATTGGTGATGCCCTCCAGAAGTATTTATTTAGCAAAATAGATGAAGAATCCCTTGCTAATTCCTCCACTCCATCACCTGCCCTTGCCATCAACAACAGAATTAGTGAAATTGACAGAAAGTTAGATATTCTGTTAGACGCTTACATAAATCAGATTATTGATGAGGAAGAATACAAGCGTAAGAAGTCAGCTCTACTGAATGAGAAGCTGGAGTTAAAGGAGAAACTAAAGAATCTTGATGGCAAGGGTAAAGTTTGGCTCGAACTAGCTCGAACCTTCGTAACTTCTGCTGGCCAAGCCAGTTACATAGCAACCGATGGGTCTCTGGAAGAAAAGCGGGAGTTTTTGAAAAAGATTGGCTCGAACTTTCGGCTCTCTGGCGCTAAGTTATTATTTTCCTATAACTTGCCCTTTTTATTTTTAGCCAAAAAAGCCCAATATAAAAATTGGGGTGGCTGACGGGATTCGAACCCGCAACCACTAGAGCCACAGTCTAGTGCTCTAACCAATTGAGCTACAGCCACCAACTTAATCTCTTTAATCTCTTAATCTATTTTATCTTCATTATTATCAGCTGAGGGCGATTCATCTTTTTCGGGATGTGCTGCTTCTTCACCGTTGTTGGCACCATTCTTGCTAAAAGGAGACTCCAATACCTTTTTTAACTCTGTTCCCATGCTAATCGCTCCCTCAATTATCGCCCTAGATATATCGCTTGCGCTCTTTGCCGAGTCTTTCAAAAGGTCTATCGGCAGAGTTAAAATACTATCACCCCTAAAACCTGTTTTTTTTCTAGCAGCTGTGAGCTTATCTTCGAAAGCCAGTCTTATATCATTAAAACCGAAACGCGGAGCATCCATCTTAGTTTTGATATTAAAATCTAAAACCACTTTTCCTTGATTAAAAGCCTTGAAAATACTTAAAACCGCGTCAGCAATCTTGGAGGCCTTATCTTCCTCCTCCTCTTCGGCCAAAGGCCTGCGTACAATATCGGTCAGCTCCAGGTGACAAGCGGCATTAAGATCGTTGTTAACGCTTGTGATTTTACTTGAAAAATTGAGTTTTGCTTCTTCAATACGAGCCCCTTCCAAGTCTACCCAATTGGCGTAGTAAGGATAAAGATAAATTCCGTTTATGTCTCTTATATCGACAGTGGCCTGCATATTTTTTTTAAAAAGATTTAGCCATCCCTCAGCTTCAACCTTGCCCTCTTCTTCTTCGCCACCCTTCTCCCAGGGGATCCTCGCAGATAACTTAAATTTAGTTTTAACTGATCTGGGAAAAAGAAATAAATTAGTCAAACTGCTATTTATTTGATGGACCTTGATCGTAATACCTTCTTCTCCCACATTATAATCAGTGAAATCTAAGCTTCCGTCCTCAATAAGGAAATATTTGAAAGCCAAGCGAGGCGGCTTTTTTTCTTTTTCTATTCCGGATGCGGCCCCGGCTGGCAGTGAAGCTGTTTTTTGAGTATCAGGCGCTTTAGAAGCTGAACTTTTTAAAACCGGCGGCAATATCACCAGTTTAAACTGCGGCCTGGTAATCTTTATCTGGTTAAAAACTACCTTGCCGGTAAGAAATCCAATCAAGCTGGTTGAAACATACAAAGAATCAGCTTCAAATAAGTCCTGAATAATGAGGTTTTTTACTCTAAAATTAAGCGGGGGTGCCATATCTAATTCCCCCACTTTGACTTCCATTGCAGTGAGCTGCGTTAACTTACGAGTGAGTAGCCCTTTTCCGGCAAAGAGCAAAAAAACATAGATTGCCGTATAAACAACTAATACGACAATAGCCAAAATAAGGGGTATCTTAATAATTCTCTTCATTTTTGAAAATGGCGTCCCTGGGCTGATTCGAACAGCCGACCCACTGCTTAGAAGGCAGTTGCTCTATCCAGCTGAGCTACAGGGACATTTTATTACTTAAACTTTAACACGAAATTACCTGATAATCAACATTATAAAACCCAACAAAACTACTAATATTATAACCGTAACCATTATTTTAGGGCTTGAGTATTTTAACTTACCCATAAGTCCTATATTGCGCCTGAGGCTTTCTCCACAGTAAAGGCATAATAAAGCCTCATCATCATAGATTGGTTTCTTGCAATGCGGACAGATATATTCGGCCATCGGTGAGATTACTCTCTCGGGATCAAGTTCACCTATCCTGTAATAGCTGGTGAATTTGGTCGGGGCGGTCAGACTCGAACTGACGGCCTCTTGCTCCCAAAGCAAGCGCTCTAAACCAAACTGAGCCACGCCCCGTTTTTTAACCTTTTACCTCTTCAGAAAAACGGTACTAAAGGCTTACCGGCGATCAATTACGGTAAAGCTTTAGTACCTCCATGATATTAAAAAATTATATCATGTAAAAAAATCTTTTACAATTGCTAAATTTTATTATAGACTAAAGGCGTCTATGAAAAGAAAAATTACTATCGCTATAATATTAATTTTTATATTTGCCGCAATTTCCGGCCTGCTCTACCTGAATAATGTTTACCTTCCGGTTAAAGTGAAAAACCGCCTAGCTAAGGCCCTGGAGGAAAAACTGAACTACAACGTGCGCATCGAAAAGATGAAATATAATCCGGTGCGCGGGTTGATAGCCGAAGATATAGCTGTTTTTGATAAAACTGAAGATAAAGAAAATACGATATTGAAGATAAAAGAAGTATCCTCAAATATTTTAATCCTTCCTCTTTTCACCCAAAGAAAAATTATCCTTCCCCTGGTGCATATAGATTCTCCGTATCTGTATGCGCGCTACCAGAAAGATAATACCTTTAATTTTCAAAGAATTTTCCAATCCGAAACGCCAAAGCGTCCGGGAGGGAAAAACAAATTTTCTTTCCTGATTTATAAATTAAATCTTTTTAACGGTAGAGTCGTTTTTGAGGATGAACGCTTCGAGCCTAAATTAAGCAAAAGTGTAGAAGATTTTGGGATCGGCCTGAATATCTCATTACCTAAAGACTTTTCCTACCGCGTTCATGCAAGAGTAACCGCGGATAAAGAAGTAATCACTAAGCTCTTGCTCGAGGGCAAATACGACCTGCTCGCTAAAGAAGCAGAAGCTAAACTTAGCCTCTCCAATGTAGTATTGGCCCAATATAAACCTTACCTTAAACAGCTGCCCTTTTCGATCTTATCGGGTAATATTGAATCTACCGACTTCACTCTAAAACTAAAAGATAACCTACTTAGCTTAAAAGGGCCGGCTAATCTAAAAACACTGAATTTGAAAAAAGAAGGCTATGGATTATCCGGAAATATGATTGCCACCCCTGAGCTAAGCTATAACTTAAAGGAAAAAAATCTGAATTACAACCTAAATCTTAAATTACAACAAATTAACTTGACGGGAATTCCTTATGTAGAAACCATAAATAATTTAACCGGAGAAATAGGCTACGCAGAAAATAAGATTATCGCGCCCAACCTTAAATTCCGTACGCTGGATTCTGATTTTATGCTTAACGCCTTTCTGGAAGATCTCTCTAATCCGCGTCTAAAAATCTTCCTCAGCTCGGAACAATTGAATCTGGGTAAATTAGGGTCTATCTTAGAATTCATTCCCAAAGGAATAATCCTTGAGGGTAAATCTAAACTGAGCCTGGATATTGACGGGTATTTAAAAGATATTCCTGCTAATAGCAAAGCAAATTTTGAAATACTCAATGCAAAGTTAGAAAATAATTTCACAAATATTCCGGTAAAAGAAATACGCGGCAAAGTTACAATAACTTCTCAAGGGGTAAAATGGGAGAATCTCTCCTTCCAATACCTGGATAGCGTATATACTGCAAACGGTAAATATGAGGATTTCAAAAACCCCCTCTTCAATACAACCTTAAATTCTAAAGATCTGGAATTGGTTTCCGAATTAAACACTAAAGAAGATGTCACCAGAATAAACCGGTTTGAAGGAAAATTCAAAGATTCAAAATTTAACCTGACCGGATATTTACAGACAAAAGAAAAGAATAACCCTTATTGTAATTTAACCGGAGACTTTATAATTGAAACTTCTAACATCCAGTCCCTAGTATCTACGGACCTGGCAAAAGAACTGCAGAAATTTAATCCGAAAGGAAAACTGGATATTAAAGCTACCCTCGCTGGAAATGCCAAAGATTTTAAAAACTGGCGGATAGCCTTAAAAAGTTCGGCTGAACAAATTTCTATTTACAATTTAAAATTGACTGATTTTGACTTAATTCTGGAGCAGAAGCAGGGAACGCTTTATGTACCTCGCTTAGATGCCAATACCTACTCGGGAAGATTAACTGCGGATTTTATCTATAATTTAAAGGACGCTATTGCTAATTATACTTTAAAATTCGAAGCCCTGAATGTAGATTTAAAAAAGCTCAAGCTCGACACCGCCCTAAAAAATGAAGATATCTCCGGTATCCTTAACTTGAGAGGTGAATTTACCGGTACTGACAAAGGAACCGCCTCAATTCAGGGGCAGGCTTATGCTTCTATTAAAAACGGCAAGCTCTGGCAAACAAAGCTATTAGGAGGCCTGGGTGAATTATTTTTAACGCCTGAATACAAACAAATCGTCTTTGATAAAGCCAACGCTGATTTTGTTGTCCGTAATGGTTCAATTTTCACCGATAATCTTACGCTTACCAGCGAACAGCTGATTCTACAAGGTAGAGGCTCAGTAGGCTTTGATGGGGCTTTAAACCTGAATATTTACTCTAAAGCAAATAAGGAATTGATTAAAGAATCTCCGGACGTAAGGAAATTTATTACGGCAATAATCGGAGAAATTACCTCCGCAGTCTCAATAAAAATCAGCGGAACGCTTAAAGAACCAAAATACTCACTCTCCCCTATTCCGCTGGACATTATCAAAAATATTAAGAATTTTATTTTAGGACTTTAGGTGGGCGCAAATAACCTTCTTTGCTTTTTCTAACGCCAGAAAACGATGGCTCATTTTATGTTTTATCTGTTCGCCTAACTGGGCAAAGGTCTTTTTATATTTAGGGATAATAAATAAGGGATCGTATCCAAAGCCGTAAGTGCCTTTTAATTGAAAACCGATTACCCCGTAACACCTTGCCTCTACTGTTGCAATAAGACTGTTTTTATCCGCTAAAGCTATTGCGCATACGTAATGCGCTTTCCTTCTCCCCAAAGGCTTATCCTTTAAAAGCTTTAATAACTTTAAATTATTCTGCAAGTCGCTCTTTCCTTTGCCGGCGAACCGGGAAGAATGTATGCCCGGCTTACCTCCTAAGATATCTACGCAGAGGCCGGAATCCTCCCCTAAAGTCAATTTTCCGGTAAAACGAGCGGTCTTCAGCGCTTTTTTAATTGCGTTTTCGCGGAAGGTCTTACCATTTTCTATTATGCGAGGGGGGTTTGGGAAATCAGAAAGCGAGATTACTTTTAAATCTAAATCCTTTAAAAGCTCTTTTATCTCTTTTAGTTTTTTCCTATTCTTGGTTGCGACGATTAGTTGCGGCTTCATAAGATATCTTTAAGCATATTTCTTTGAATATCTACCAGTTCTAAAACTCCTTTTTTCGCCAGCTCCATAAGCTTATCCATCTGTTCTTTTTTGAAGGTCCTGCGTTCCGCGGTACCCTGGATTTCAATAAATTCTCCCTCTCCGGTCATAATCACGTTCATATCCACGTCGGCATTTGAATCTTCGGCATAGGTCAAATCCAGCATCACCTTACCGTCAATAATGCCTACCGAAGTCGCCGCGACAAAATCTTTAATCGGTATTTTATTAATCAAGCCCTCTTTTTTTAGCTTTTGCAAGGCATCCACTAGGGCGATGAAGCTTGCGGTAATCGAAGCAGTACGAGTCCCTCCGTCAGCCTGGATGACATCGCAATCTATCCAAATAGTACGCTCACCCATATTTTTCATATCTGTTACTGCGCGCAAAGACCTTCCGATAAGCCGCTGGATTTCGTAGGTGCGGCCGGAATCTTTTCCACGCAAAATGCGCTTCTTACAGGAACGCGGGATCATACCGTATTCAGCAGTCACCCATCCGGTACCTGTAGCTTTTAGAAACTGCGGCACAGACTCTTCAATGGAAGCAGTACAGATAACCCGGGTATCTGCCAACTCAATTAAACATGAACCTTCGGCGTGCTTTATATAATTGCGCGTAATCTTGACCTTTCTTATTTTATCTAAACCACGGCCGTCCTGACGGACCATAACTTCCTCGCTTTCTTTATATTAGCACAGATTAGCGGTTACTGTGTACGGTGAATATATTATTACCCTTTGCATCTATAGCCACGATCAAAGGAAGCTTGCTTACTTTAAATTTATACACTGCCTCCGGCCCTAAATCCTTGTAGCAAACAACTTTTGCTTTTTTGACAAATTTCGAAATTAACGCTCCCAAGCCGGCGGGAGCCAACAGATATACTGCCTTGTATTTCTTGACGGCCGTAACTATTTCTTTTGCGCGCGCGCCTTTACCAATCATTCCCCTTATACCAGCTTTAATTAATGCAGGGGTGAATTTATCCACTCTGGAGCTGGTGGTTGGTCCGCAAGAACCAATGGGCCTGCCTTTTTTCCCGGGGTTCGGGCCACAATAATAAATAATCTGATTCTTAAAATCAAACGGTAACTTTTTTCTTTTGCTGATTGCCTCAATAAACCTTTTATGCGCCTGGTCGCGGGCAGTATAGATTTCACCGCTTAACAAAACCTCATCCCCGGCTTTAAGTTTTTTGATTTGTCCTTTATCTAAAGGCGCTACTATTGTTTTCATTCTCCCTCAATACAAAACCAGATCTTTTAACTTTTTTATCAGCAGAATATTACATGATGAATTTCAAATCACAGCACTGGCGCTTCTTAAGGCGTGGCAACTGAAGTTTATTGCAACCGGAAGGCCGGCTATATGCGTAGGGTATATTTCGATATTCACTGCTAAAGCAGTAGCCCTGCCGCCCAGGCCCATCGGTCCGATTTTTAATTTGTTTATCTCTTTTAGTAAATCCTTTTCCAGCTTACTTGTGACGTTGTGACGTTGTGACGTTGTGACGTTACGTAGCAATGCTCTTTTCGCTAAAAAACAAGCATAATCCGCAGTCCCGCCTATACCTATTCCCACAATGTACGGAGGACAGGCGTCTGCGCCCACTGATTTAACTGCTCCGATTATAAAAGCCTTTATTTCGTCCAGGTCAACCGTCGGATTAAACATCCTCAATAATGATTTATTTTCGCAACCAAAACCTTTCGGCATGACCGTAATCTTTATTTTATTTCCAGGAACAATATCAGTATGAATAACAACGGGAGAGGATTTAGGTTGAAGTCTTAACAAAGGATTTTTAATCACTGAATTTCTGAAATAACCCTTTTCGTAGCCGCGCTCTACGCCCTTATTTATAGCAGATTTTAAGTCGCCGGTAATCTTTACATCTGCACCCAGCGCAATAAACACACAAACTAAACCGGTATCCTGGCAAATAGCCAGCTTATCCTTTTTCGCTACTCTGGCATTTTCAACTATCGCTGCCAATGCTTTTTTAGCTTTAGGATTTTTTTCTTTTCGAAAAGCGGATTTCAGCCTCTTCAATACATCTTTTCTTAACTCTATGTTCGCGCGAATACATAAATCAGCTATCACGTTTCTGAACTTCTCTGCCTTAATTATCCTCATTTTTGACTCCTTAAAACCAATAAAGAAATTTATCGTTGCTTATTGTCGATATTCCCTGGTAACTGTTGTCTTTATGCCGCCGCGGGGATTGAACTCGGCAGTAACTTTTACCCAGCGCGGCCGGCAGGCCTTTACAAAATCTTCCAGGATTTTATTTGCTAAATGCTCATGGAAAATCCCTAAATTACGGTAAAATATTGTATACATTTTAAAAGATTTCAGTTCTATGCAATGCTTATCAGGCGAGTATTCTATTCTAATATTCGCAAAGTCCGGCAATCCTGTTTTAGGACAGATGCAGGTAAACTCAGGTATATCAATACAGATGGTATAAATTTTATCCGGATACTGATTGCGCCAGACATCGATTTTCGGGGTCTTTAAATTTCTGACTTGCTTTTGCAGGCCCTCGTAACCAGCATTCTTTTTAGGCATAGGTCACATTACTCCGACAATTTTATGCATCTGAGGAATAACGCAGGCAGTTACGCCGTTTTCTAATGCTAAATTCCTTAAGCTTTCGGCCTTATCCTGCAGAAACAACTCATTGCCGTTACTATTTGGCTGAAGAAAAAGCATTGCCTGCGGATTAATTTCTTTAATTAATGATAGAGCCTTTAGGATATCTTCTTTTGAGGTTGAGCTGCAGATTACCGCTTTTATAAAAACTTCCCTTCGGGAAGCTACCTCAAGGAAATTACGGTGCTCTTGCCAGTAATGGCCTAACCCGGTTGAGCTGGGCAGTTTTACATCCATGGCAATAATATCTACATAATCGATAACTTCTTTTAATTCATTAAAAAGCGTACCGTTTGTCTCCAGATAATTTTTTAATCCGCTGCCCTGCGTTAGTTGCAAGATCTCTTTTAAAAAATCTTTTTGCAAAAGCGGCTCCCCTCCGGTAAAGGATACAGAATGAAAACTACTGCCGTATAACTTTATCCGGTTTAATAAATCTTCACTAGAACGCTCTTCGAAATAATCCAGCCGCGTATCGCAGAATTTGCATCCCAGATTACATCCGAATAAACGGATAAAAACCTGTTTCTCGCCCAGATATAAGCCTTCTCCTTGAATGCTTAGAAAAATTTGCGAAATCTTTCCTTTTATCATGCTAACAACGGATCCTTTAGTTTTGCCTGACGAAAGCCTCTCTGCCTAAAAATACAGCTATCGCATTTTCCGCAAGGCTTGCTGCTACCCCTATAACAAGACCAAGTTAATTCAAAAGGAACGCCCAACTTTTTACCAACTTTGATAATTTCCGCCTTAGATTTATAAATTAAAGGAGTCAAAATCCTTATATCTTTACCGCTTAGGCCCAAGAGAGTTCCTGTATTTATTACTTTTCTATAGGCCTGATAAAATAAAGGCCGGCAATCCGGGTATCCGGAAAAATCTACAGCATTTGCTCCGATAAATATCGCCTCTGCCCCGACTGCCTCGGCATAAGATAAAGCAAAGCTTAAGAATATAATATTGCGCCCCGGAACATAAGTATTCGGGATTTCCTTTGTGACTTTGTGACTTTGTGACTTTGTGACCTGCGGAATCTTTATTCTATTATCAAGCAGGCTCGAACCCTCCCAGGGTAATTTTATCTTTAGGATTTCAAAAGCACATTTTGCTTTTTGCGCAATACGCTTGGCGCTTAAAATTTCCCGGATGTGGCGCTGGCCATAATCAAAGATCAGGCACAAACAGCAATAGCCCCTATTTTTAGCGATATATAAAGCCGTTGCCGAATCCAGCCCGCCGGAAAGTAAAACTATCGCTTTTTTCATCTATTCGCTGTAAATGGCCGAGCTGGTTGAGCTCTCCCAGACTACAACCGATTTAAGATTTTTTACTTTTGGCTTGAGTTTAAGGTAGATATATTTTGAGATATTTTCTGAAGTAGGATTTACTTTTTTAAAATAAGCAAGGTGATTTAGGCAACGATGGTCCAGATTATCCAATAGGCGGTTAAGTTTTTTCTTTAAGTATTTAAAATCCAAGACCATCCCCAGGCGGTCAAGTTCTTCGCTCTCAACAACAACCTCCACCTTCCAATTATGCCCGTGTAATCCTTCGCATTTGCCTTTATATCCGCGCAGATAATGCGCAGAACTAAACATTGACCCCACTTTCACGCTAAACATTATTCACCTTTTTAACTTTGCCTAATGGTTCACCCAAAAACTTTTTTGCCACATCACTAAACCAGGCGGTGTTGTCACTGACATAAAATTTATGTTTTGCTTTTTTACGATTTTTGCTCAAAAGGCCTTCACAGGCAAGAATACCCTTTACCTCCATCGCTACCTGCTTTGCCGAATCTATAAGCTTAACTTTATCTGCGAGCACCTCCTTAATTACTGGTTTTAATAACGGGTAGTGCGTACAGCCTAAAATAACCGTATCGCATCCGGAATCCTTAATCGGTTTTAAATATTTTTTTGCAACCTCTAAAACCACTTTACCGCTCAACCATCCTTCTTCGGCAAAAGGCACGAATAACGGACAGGCGACAGTCTTGATTTTTATTTGCGGGTCCAATCCCCTAATTTCTTTTTCATAAGTGCGGCTATCAATCGTGCCGCGGGTGCCGATTACGCCGATATATTTATTCTGGGTGGCGTAAACCGCTTCTCTTACTGCTGAAGAAATCACGCCTACTAACGGTATCCTGAAATGGCTCTTTATCGACGGCAGCGCAACGCTAGATACGGTATTACAGGCAACACAGATTAATTTTACGTCATGTTTGAGTAGAAAAAGGGTATTCTCGATAGAAAAACGGACTACGGTTTCCTTGGATTTAATCCCGTAGGGAACCCGGGCAGTATCGCCAAAATAAATTATATCTTCGTAGGGTAACTGGCGGATTAACTCTTTTACTACCGTCAGGCCCCCTACCCCGGAATCAAATACGCCGATAGGTTTCATGTTTTTAATTTTTTTCTCTGGTGGCGCCGTAGCTCGCTGCCTCGCTTGTCGCTCGGCCTCGCTTAATTCATCCGGTATAGCATATCAGTGAATTACACCGCGAAGCGGTGCTGCTTCAGTGCCACCAATTTTTTGCTTGTCGCAAAAGTCTTTTGGTATGCACTCCGCTCGCTATTTTGCTTGTCGCAAAATTACGCTCGCTTGAGTGCCACCAATTTTTTGCTTGTCGCAAAAAATTGGTGGAGGTGGGCGGACACGAATCCTGCCTGTTTCCAAGCAGCGTGGACTATCTCTTCATCCTGATAATTAACCAGGAGCTCAGCGTTTTATAAGAGGTACGTTTTACCGTTGGTTCAATTTTCTAATCTTAGCCACAAGCTGTATTTTCTTTCTTAGTAAAGAAGGCGTATATCTTCCTGCCCTATGCGTCACAGATTTATATTTTTCTGTTATCAAATCTGCCTGTGGTTTTTTAATGATTAAAAACTTTTTTATTCCGTTGAGAAAACGAATCGCCCTATCTTGTCGAATTGACCAAACATAAGAGTCGCCATGATGAGGTTTGTATTTCTTCTTTGAAACTATGTTCCCCCCTAATCTTGCTTTTAACCATAACAATAGTTTCAAGTTATTATTAGCTACAGTAACATTCGGGGTAGGTGTTTCATTCTTATAGTGTTTCATCAAAGTCACTGTACCTTCCCCATCTACGATTCCTGCGATGTAAGTCTTCTCAACATCTTCCAACGGTATCACCTCCTATCCCTTTCCCAGGAGTCTCTGCAGGGCTTGCACCCCTCAGGGTTACCCTCGGCTAAACGTTAGGGCTTCCCTGATGTAAGCTGAGTTTCCACTAAGAATTACTTCTTAGCGCGACTCATTTTGAATCGAACCGCCGTCCTTAAGTAACTGAGTAAAAGCCGCTACATGCTTAGTTTATCTTTTATTCTTGAGTTTATCCGCTCCGCTAAACAGGATCGGATAAACCGCAGCCTTTTAATTTATCTCGCCTGAGCCATAAAGGCTAATTAACCCAAGCCAGCCTGTTAACGCTCTATTTCATCCCACAGGCAAGATGAATAGAGGCTTCGCTAAATTAGTTAGCGAAGACTGGTACGCCCATTCCCGGCATAGCAACCATTGCTGGCTGCGCTGCTGGTAAACGGTTCAACATTGGTATGCTTGCGTTTATATTTTGCAAGGATTGTTAACGCGGCCAACCTTGCCTCCGCGGCATGCTACTTTTACCCGGCTTACCTAAGTCGAGCCCTTTCACCCCCGATTTTCCATATAGTTACGTGCCTAAAAATCGTCCTCAGCCCTGCCACCGGCAGGACGAAGGACCTATTTTCTTCTACTCTTTAAAATCCTGCGCATCTGTAAATCCGACTCGCGGCGCTTGATAGTCTCGCGGCGGTCATAAAGCTTTTTACCTTTGCAAAGAGCAAGCTCCATCTTGACAAAACCCCGGTCATTAAAATAAACCTTTAAAGGAACAAGCGTAAGACCTCGTTGAACCAATTTACCGGTAATCTTTCTGATCTGGCTCTTGTGCAACAATAATTTACGCGGCCGGGTAGGGTCAACATTGAGGTAGCTTGCTTCTTCGTAGGGGCTTATATGTGTATTATATAATATAATCTCGCCATTTTCAAGGCGGGCAAAACTATCATTTATATTGATTTTAGCTGCTCTGATGGATTTGACTTCGCTGCCCTTTAATTCTATGCCGCATTCCAGGGTTTCCAATACCGCGAAATCGCGGTGCGCCTTACGGTTAGTAGTAATGGGTTTACTCATTCTATCGCGCTCAAAGTAAAATACAAACTCAAAAACAGGGGTATGGTAATCAAACTGATTAGATGGCCGAAAAATATACCCTGGCTGATCAACAGGTCTTCCTTTTTATAGTGCCTAATGATTAAGGAAAGTGAGGTAGCCGGAGGCATTGCTAATTGAATCAAAATCAACAGGCCCATTAACTGCGGCATTTTCAACTTTAAGACTAAAACCAGTCCTAATAGCGGCAGGACAATTAACTTTGCCAACACTAAGAGAATCATTGCCTTTTTATCTATTTTTCCTAAATTTATTAGCGCCAGGTTTCCCCCGACCACAAACATTGCTAAAGGAAAGGTACATTCCCCTACCAGTTTCAGGGGCTTAAAAAGCGCTTGCGGCAGGAATTTATTCAAACCAAAGAATATAATCAAAAGGCTTAATAAATTAGCAATTACCGTCGGAGTAAATAGACTGCCTAATTCAAATTTTTTATGCTCTCCAACTGATAAAAGATGCGCGCCTAAAGACCAGATCACTAAATTAAAACCGAGCAGGAACAAGAATATATAAATGAAGATTGTATCCAAGTCCTCAGGCGAAACCAGAGAAACCACTAGCACTAAAGGCAGGTAACCTGAATTTTGAAAGCCTGTCAGGTTTAAAAACTGTAACTTACGCTGCCTGCCGTTAATAAACCCGCTAAAAATAAATCCGACAACTAAACCTGCCAAGGTAACTATAAGACTGATAAGCGGAAAGGCCCACCAGTTCGGATATAAGCTGAAACTGAACTTATTCATCAGGCGGTAAAATATCAAAACCGGCAGGGTAATCTCGATCACTAAACGGCTTAAAGCTTTAAGCCCGCCCTGATCGAGAAACTTTCTCCTGATCAGAAAATAGCCGATTAAACCCAAGAAAAAAATCTGGGCAACGGCTATACTGGCTGCCTTAAAAGATTCCCAAAACATGGCTTATTTACCTCCAAATACTTCTCTTCTTGAGGGAAAATTATTATAACAACAACTGCCTTACCTTGCAATCGTTAATTCAGGATGCCAAAACAGAAATATTGACATAACCGGCGGGCTGGGATATACTTACTTGATAATACTTATGCGCAAATAAATGGCAAATAAACAGGACATAACAAAAGCAAACACTCAGAAAAGCATAAAATGGCCCCATCATCTTGCTTATGCAGTGGGATTAATTACTAGTGATGGTAATTCATCCTCAGACGGCAGACATTTCTCATTTGTCTCTAAAGACACTGAGTTAATAGAAACATTCAAACGCTGCCTATCGCTAAAAAATAAAATCAGGCCTAAGACAAGCGGTTATTCGAATAAAATGTATTATAAAATCCAGTTTGGTAATATAAAGTTATACAAATGGTTGTTAAATATCGGCTTGATGCCAAATAAGACTAAAAGACTCTCAAAAATCGTCATACCTGATAAATACCTCCCTGATTTTCTGCGCGGGCATATCGATGGCGACGGTTGTATCAGGGTATACCAAGACCCGATTTATCCAAATAGTCAAAGACTATACACACGCTTTATTTCTGCAAGCTTAGCGCACCTATTATGGTTACGGAAAAGAATCTTTTCTTTATTAAAAATAAAAGGCCATATGCGGCAACATACCAAGGGTACTTTTGAATTAAGTTATGCTAAAAAAGATTCGAGAACCTTATTAAATGCGATATACTATAATAAATTTGTTCCTTGCTTAAGGCGTAAACGCAAAATTGCCGAACTATTTTTATCAAATTAGTATTTATGCCGGGGTGGTGGAATTGGCTATACGCGCTAGCTTCAGGAGCTAGTGAGGGAAACCTCATGGGGGTTCGACTCCCCCCCTCGGCACCAAGTTGAACGGTTGACCCCAAAGACTCTTTCCCTAGGGAAAGAGAAATTTTTCGGGGCAAATTCAAGAAAAGGTGAACTTTATCTTTGGAGTTCACCTTTATTTTTTGGATAATTTCCAAGAGAACTTGCTTTTTCTCCTGCCTGTTAAAATCTGC
>QNCD01000026.1 GCA_003644385.1 Candidatus Omnitrophota bacterium | reverse complement strand
GTTGAAGACCCTATTCATGTTATATGTTTAGCATGCCTTTATCAATATATATTCCCTAAAACAATTGACAGACTAAAGTATTTGGTTGGCCAAGGTAAAGCTTTTGTATCCGTAGAAGCATATTTTACTAAATGGAATTACTTTTTAGTTGAATCTAATGAATTTATACCGAGAAATGATGAGACTAAATTCTTAGATGCTCGGATTGGGAGTACTTATAATGGGAAAACTGTAGCTAGAATTTTGGATGATTTTATTATTGGCGGAGTTGGAGTAACTCCTAATCCTGCAAATCCAGATTCAATTATAATATCAATGAGTAATAAAAATATTGCAGATGAATTACGATCCTATCTTCAAATACATGATATTCTTCATTCCGCATATTTGTATAATAATGATAAGTCTATTGAGAAATCACATTTATTTATAACTAAGAAAATTAAGACTTTAGTGGGGGGCAGTAATGGATAAACTTGATAGAACCTTGCCTGAGGATCTACAAAACTTTTATATTCCAGTGGGGCTGAGTACGGGTGAGTATTTTAAGACTTGCGCCCACTTAAGTATCAAAAATAACGGAGGTGATAATAATATGGAGGCAAAAGAAATTGAAAAGCTCGCAGAGAAAATTGCTAATGAGACAAAAAATGAATATACAGAATTCATGAAGAAATGTATGGAGGGCGGGAAGAAAACCTTAAAAGAATGCGCTCTGGAGTGGAATAAGAAACATCCAAAAAAAGAAGAAGCTGATAAAGAGGCTGATCTAGAAAAAAAGATTAAGGATTTAGAAAAAGAGCTAAAGGAAAAAGATGCTAAGATAAAAGAATTAGAAAAAGCACTTGAGAAAGCTAAGAAAGGGTATTATCCTGAGAAAGAGAAGGCTGATAAAGAAGCAGATCTCCAAAAGAAGATTAAGGAGTTAGAAGAAGAGATAAAAGAAAAAGATGCTAAGATAAAAGAACTCGAGGAAGCGCTTAAGAAAGCTAAAAAAGGATATTATTACAATGGCTATCCTAAAGCAGAGGAAGAAATAAAAGCATTAAAGAAAGAGAGAGATGAACTTCTAGAAAAATTAGAAAAAGCAGAAAATGCAGTTAAAGAAAAAGAGCTAGAAGCTATTGCTATTTCTCGTATGGAAAAAGTGGAGGAGCTCGGACTTGATTTTAATGAGGAGAGAAAAGAAAAAATAAAAGAGGAAATAAAAGAACTTAGTGATGAGCAATTTGAGGACTATTTAAAAGATATGACAGATACTGTGTTAGCTTCTTTACCAGTCCGTGTAGTTGAGGTTATGAAGAAAATAAAAGAGGAAGAAGGTGAGGATTTAACCTTATCGGAACTGATTGATAAAGCATACAGTAAGGTAGCATCCGAAAAAGGATCTCCTGATCTAACAAAAGCTAGTAAGATAACAGATCTTAATAGAGGCAATGATGATCAGGAAACTTTGAAAGAAAAATATAAAAAATTATAAAAAGAGCAAAGAATGGAGGTGAATTTTAAAGATGGCTAGATTTGGTGATATAAGTGGTAAGGTAGTAGGGGCAAAATACAGAAGGCTGGTTAATGTAAACAGGGCAGCTTACATTTCTAAAATACGAGTTAGTAAGGAGGCTAATGAAGGTCAGCTTTTAAAGTTAACTAATACAGCTGATTATGCGGAGCCAATAGATAGTACAAATGATACTTTTTATGCTGTGTTACTCAACAATGTTAAAGATACTACTATTGATCAGTTATATAAATATCCTAACAGTATTTTAGTAAGTGGAGTTGCAGCTATAGTTTATGCGCCAGCCGAGATAGAGACGTATAAATATACTGCTGAGAGTACAATTAATCCCGGAGACACTATGTATACCGCAGCTGATGGATATCCTTCAGCGGTTGCTAGCGGGAAAGCTATTGGAATAGCATTAACTGGAGCTACTGCGGAACAAGCTTCGGGCGGGAAACATCCGATAGTAATTAGATTAACATAATTTTATATTAAAAAATAAAGGAGGTGACAAATCTAATGGCCGAAGAGCTTACTAAAGCAGAGAAGATCGCATTATTAAAAGCTGTAGCTGAAAGTGCAGAAAATCGGAAAGCTTATATTGAGTCTCGTGCAGAAGTAATCGAGAAAAATATCAGGAAAGAAAACTGGGCTCGTGAATTATTTAAAGAAGTAGAAATCCCTGATAATCAAGAAGCATCATTCGATCTTCCTCCAGCATCTAGAGAAGATACAGCGTATGTATCTAATTGTGATGGTGAGCCTATCAAAACTCAAGTTACAGGAGGTACTACGTTTATAATTCCATGTGATTGGATTGAGGATGAAAGAGATTTTAAGATGGATGATGCTAAGAATGGAAGATTAGACGTGGCGCAGCAGGCTGATGATGAATTAGCTAATTCTTTTGTCAATAAGGAGAATGCTGCTGCTTTTGCACTTTTAAAATCTGCAGCTCAGGATTCAGGTGTGTCTGCCTCTGGATGCACTTTTTCTTTAATCAACGATGGAATTCTTGCTTTTAATTTAAATAGGAAGACTTATCCTGACTTAAGAATTAGGACTGTATATATATCTGAGAAGTCTGCTAGAGATATTAGAAATTGGGCTACTTCCAGTTTGTCTGAAGTAACAAAGAAAGAAGTCCAGAATCTGGGTGTCGATCAGGATAAGTTTAAAATTCCTGGATTTGGATTTATCTTTCATAAAATACCTGATACTGATCTTATTGGTGATGATGAAGTTTATATGGTAGATAATGAAAAATTCGGGAGAATGCCTATTAAACAACGATTGATGACGCAAGAAGATCCTACGGCAGCAGCCAGCTGGAGAATAGGGATAATGGCGAGAGAGAAAGTAGGGTTTGGAGTAGTGAATCCTTATGCAGCTATAAAATTGACGATAACTTAATTTTAAATTTTTAAATTGGCCTTCCCTTCTATATATCATGGGAGGGAAGGCTGTATTTAAAGGAGAAAGGTAAATGAGGAAAAAGGTAATAAGGAGAAAATCTAAAAATAATAAGGAAAAAAGTACTAAGGGAAAGGCAACAAAGGGAAAGTCTGTCAAGAAGACTGTAGCTATTAGCGCAGTTAAATATACCGACTTTGAGCATCTTAATGATAAAACTAAAGAAAGTATTAAGAAATTAGTAGATAGAACTAAAGGATTGCGCAGATTAAGATATACTGTAAGTAAATTAAAAAGAACTACGAATGATGATGATTTTAGTAGGATGCTTCCTCTGACTGAGACTTTTGTTTTACAACATTATTTAAAAAGTATTTCAAAAGATTATAGATTTAACAACAGGAAGGACATGGTTATAAAAGTTTTAAAAGCAAGAGGTGAACCTTTTGACTTATAATACTACTTTTTCTTTGGTAGATAGAATAAGAAGGAAAATCAATGATACGAGTTCTACCCCAACTTATGATGATTTCGATATTATAGATTATTTAACAGATGCAATAGAAGAAGTAGGAACCGAAACAGGAACCGAATACACTATAGATACAGATGGAACTATCAGTCCTTCCGTAACTCTTCCAGTGGCATTACTTTTTGTTCTAAAAACTTCTATAAATATTTTGACAAAAGAAGCTATGGAAGCAGCGCAACAAGCTATTAAAGTAAAAAGTGGTGCTAATTCAGTAGATTATACTAAGAGAGCATCTGAGAAAAGAGAACTTTTGTCTTTATATAAAATACAGTATAACAATCAAATGGTTAAAGTAAAAAGTGGCTTGCCTGCCACTAAATCCCTTGTAACATCAAGGTTCATGATATATGACTAATTTCGAATGGCTATCTAGCGTTATATCAAATATGGATATAATTTATACTGATACATTTGATTCCCTTTTGGATGCTTTGGGGAGGGATGTTACTATAAGTAGTTCCACCGAAGTGAATTGCCCAAACTGTGGGTGGGACAACGTTTCACAGACATCTAATGGTCAGTATTCACCTGATAGTCCTTATCCGGAGGATATTCCAGGGCCTACTCCTTTTACTGGTATATGCCCCATTTGTAATGGGAAAGGGAAATATAAAACAACGACTACTTCATCTATAAAATGTTTAATTAGATGGCTATCTCCTAGAGATAGATATTATATTTCTGCGGGAATGATTGAACCATTTGATGTTGAACTTAAAACAGATATTAATAATTGGGATATTTTAAATAATGCTGATAACATCACGGTAGATGGTGTAGATGTAAGTATTGTTAGTATGCGTAAAGATGGATTTAAGACTGTTAATTGTATACTTGTAGAATGTAGGAAAAAGTAGATGCAAATTAATTTAAGCCTAACAGCTAAAAATCGTTTTAAGAAAAAATTCAAAAGCATATTTGCACAAAGAAATACCGTTAATTTTATTCCTGATATAGTCTTTGATAAAATGATGGATCCAGCCCAAAGGCTAATAGTTGACACTTTTAAAACTGCTGAAAATGATATAAAATCTCGTTTTCCAAAAGTTCCTGAACCTGGTGTTACCCAAGGAAATGTACGATACTCAGTTGTTTCTGATGCTTTTAGGGATGAGTTTACTAAATTTAAGTCTAAAGGGAAGTATGGATTCTCTTTTCAATTTCCTTCTCATCCTTCAGAGGCCGCAAAAAAAACTAGATTAGGGGGGAAAAGTGCGTTAAAAAATATTCCTGTTTGGCACTTATGGGAAAAAGGTAGAACTTATTGGAGCCCAGAAAAGGGAAAAATCTGGGTTTTTATTCCCGTCGCAGGAAAAGGAAAATTTGGAAAAGGATTTATGATAAAAGTTAAGAATCCCGGTGAGTTTACATTAGAAGTTTTGAGGCACAAAAAGACAAGCGCTTTTCCTAAGGCTAAGAAATATATAAAAAGTCGTAAGCCTATAGTATCTAAAGAAATTAGAAAATATTTTCAGAAAGCCTGGAAATCTTATACTAATGAATGACAAACGTAAACTTCATCTGAGTTTATATTATCATTTAAAAAATTTATTTGTAGATCAAGGTTATATTGCGCAATCTAAAAACGAAGAATTAACATTATTAGATGGAAAAACTTATCAAGCTAATAATGATGACTGGGTATATCAGGATATATCGAAATATCCAGTTACAGTTTATGACAATAATATAGAAGTAGATCCTATAAACTATACTCGAAATTTTATTAAAGGCACTATTACTTTTAATGATACATATACAGTACAAGGAACAATAACTGCTGATTATTATTATAATCAAATTCATATAAGAGATGCTTATCCATCCAAAGAAAGTTTTACTGTAAGTGATTTACCGATGGCTGTTATTATACCAGGGCAGGTGCCAAGAGAAGGAGCATTTTTGGGTAGCACAGCCCATTGGAATAGGTATAATTACGATATAGATTTTTTTGGAAGGACTAATTCTGAGATGCAGGATGTTACTGATGATATAGAATCATGGCTCCTTCATAATACATTAATACATCAATTAAATTTTGCCTCGGGATTTCCTTTATTGGATACAGGTGAGATAAATACTTTGTATTCCAGTGGGGTTGAATATAGCTTATATAGAAGAGATGTAATAAGTGTTCCCTTTATAGCGGAGGGAGCTACTGAAGTAGAAAAATATAGAACAGCAATAAGTTTTGTTTTAGAGGATGTAAGAAGATTTTAAATTAGGAGGTGAATATACTATGCCAGATGTTACAAAAGTTAATCATGAATATTCGAGTGCTTCTGGAGGACTAATAGATTCAACCAGAGTACAAAGCGCAACAGTTACCTCGCATGTTATAACTACCCCAGTAATGGCCTTCGGAATTCAAGGTGTAGCTGGAATATTAAATGGATATGGGACTGCTGAGGCTAGTATTGAATGTGCGATAGCCTCATCTCCTAGTGTTCCCAGTAAAGCCGATTTTGAAGCAGAAGGAACAACTATTACAGTTGTTACCGGGGGCGTATCGTGGGTAATCAATGGAGCTGTGTTGACTGGTTACACTCTTACTTTTTCTGCCAATGACATTTGTACTGAGGCTTACACTTATGTTGGAACCGTTGAGTCCGCTACAACAGGATCAGTTACTCCAACTGTAGGTACGGGAGAATTAAGTATGATGAGTGGCGCTCAAATTGAGGCTATTCCGGGTGTAGCTGGGACATCAGCTACTGTAACCTATACGGCCGATAGAGATGAAATCCATTATTTAGGTGAAATGGGAGGTACACCTCCAGGGCCCCAAAGACCTATTAGATACCCCATTACCTGCGATATTACAATAGAATATTTAGCTACTGAAGTTAGCTATCTTAGCGAGTTTATTTCTAATTATACATGGACTCCTCCTGGAATGACTATTTCCATTGGAGGTGCTACTTTCGAGCATATGAGACCGGTAGATGGTTCTTTGAGCGCGGGGGTTGGAGATAACAGCACAGTAAGTGTTAGTTTTACTGGGTGGTTAGCTTAAAAAATAAAAAAGGAAATAAGGCAATGGATGAAAAGGAAATATTAGAATGGCAGAGGGATAAGGTTGAACTTAAACAGTTTGTAAACAGTAAACTAAATACATTAATTTTCAACGTACTAAGCATTATAGACATTGTGATACCTCTCAATCCAGAGGACGGAAAAAGTGAAATTACTTTAAGGCATAGAGCTATACGTAAGAAAATATTAGATTGTATCAATGATACTAGACGTGATATTAATGTAGAGTTAGAAAATTTTATAATGAAAAAAATAGGTTATACAAGGATAGATATTGCTAAAGGAGAGGGAAATGCAAGAAAAAAGGTTCAAAGTAAAAGGGAAAGTATATATAGTAAAGATGCCCAGTCCGTTAATCAAGGACAAAGCGGAGGAAGAGGAACTTAAAGTCTTTAATGATGGAATACGACCCCGTGAGATAGGAGGGCTTGGGCTTCTTACAAAGGATCAGATGGAAAAAGTCCTTAGGGACAATAAGATATGGGAAGAAAAAGATCAAGAAGAGCTAGATTCCATACGCTCAAAGATTCTCCTAAGTATAGATAAACTTAAAAATGCTAAAAGTAATAAAGAATTCTATAAATATTATGATGAAATAAAAATATTACGTGCTAAGGAGGCTGATCTTTCCTCTAAATACGATTATTATTTGAATAGGACAGTAGATGCTAGAGCTCATCAAGCTAGATTGATGTATCTTATATCTAATTGTGTATACGATGAAAATAATAACAAAGTATGGAAGTCTTATGAAGAGTTTAAGAATGAAAATGACTTAGAAAGATTAAATCTAATTACTGAAGCAGCTAAGCAAGCTTTGTGTTTATTTTATGGGATAGATGTTGATCTTTTAGGGCAGCCAGAAGATAGAATCCTAAAAGAAAGAGAAGATAAGCAAAGAAAAGAAAAAGAACGGCTCAAGAAATCTAAGAATAAAAGCGAGAAATCTACTGTTACCAAACAGTAGAATCTCGCTTTTATTTATAATTATGAGATGGATAATTATTTTGAGATTCAGAATACTATTAGCAAAATAATAATAGGTGAAAAGAGGGTTGTAAAAAATGGAATAGAATATATATTTCATCATCCTACCCCGAGAGAAACTTATAATTCTTATCTTATATATGAAGAAAGGCTGAAGGAGCTTAAGGCCAAATCTATAATGACAGAAAAAGAAATATTTGACTTAGCTGAGAAACAAAAAATTTATACTAAAAGAGATGAGGCTTCTTTTACATTTTTAGAAAAAGTTAATAGAGATCTAAACAGAAAATTTAAGACTGTTGATCCTCGTTTTAAAAAAAGTTTCAAAAAAAGAATTGAAGAGAATCAGAAACAATTATCCTTGCTTAATAGTAAGCGCACTGCTTTAAAATCACATTCAGCAGAATATCTAGCATATCAATCCCGTTTGAATTATTTGTTAGCTAAGTGTATTCGTAAAAGAAATAATGAGTATTTTTGGCCTGATGTGGATACTATGCTAAATACAATACAGACAGATGTTTACAATTTTTTAATGGAAGAATATATAAAATTTATAAATGGAATGCCTATTCAGAAAATAAGGGCAGCAGCTAGATCCCCTTTATGGCAGACCTCTTTTAGATATTCAGTAGAATCAGGGCAACAACTATTCTCCCAACCTTCTTCGGAATGGGATATAAATAAAATATTGCTATGTTATTGGTCCATGATTTATAAAAATGTATATGAAAAAGATAATTGTCCTCCTCAAGCTATCATAGACGATGATGATCTATTTGATGATTGGCTTGATAAAGAGCAAAAGAAATCAAGGGATAAAAAAAGTAATAAAAAGCAATCCTTTGTAAAACCTGCGGAGATGTCAACCATACTTAATTAAGGAGATTTAAAACGGCTAACGAAGATTTTTTATTAAAATTTGGTATAGATCCTAAAATCCCAGATGTTGAGAATATTATAGCTGGCATAGAATCAAAGCTCAAAGATAGACCTATAAAAATCTTTGGTTTTGAAGTTACTAAAGAAGCAGCTGCTAGTATTCAGCGCCAGATCATTTCGAAAGTGGGTAATATTCAGCTTCCGGAAATTAAAACAACTCAGAAAATTACTGAGACCAGTAAAAAAATTATTTCCACTGAAGAAACTAAAAAAGCTGTTGGTGCAGGGAAAGATACTTCTGCTGCAATTTTTGAAAAAATGTACGCTGCTTCCAAAAAACTTACGCAACAGTTACAAAAATTGAATCGAACTGCATTATCAGTTAAGAAAAGTTTACAATCGCTAAATAAATCATTATCTAGTAGAAGAATTAAGCAAGTTGGTGATACATCTCAAAAAGCTGCTTCAAAACTTTCTTTGACCAAAAGTGATGTAGAGAAACTTAGTAAAGCTCTAGATGTTTTAAAAGAAAGAGCTGAACGATCTAGCACAGCTAATAAAAAAGTAGCCGATGTTGCTGACAAAGTAAAAGGAGCTGTTGGCCCAGAAGTTACTAAAATAAAACAAGCTGAAAAAGCCCTTAGAGGAATGGATAAAGCTACAGCTGGTCTCACAAGAGAACAAGCAGCGTTACTTAGGGCTACGGTGGCACAGCTTAAAGCGGCTGAGCGTTATACAGCCCAAGCTCAATTAGGTAATACTATGGCGGGAGTATCAGCTAAAAAAGCATTAGAACAAGCTGCTGCCGGCGAAAAATTATTAATAACTGATTATAAAATCATAGATGCCCAGAAAAGAATTAAGGATGCATACGGGAGAACAGTGAAAGAACAAAAGGAACTTTCAGCGCAGGTTATTAATTTCAGCGAAATAGCAGGAGCTGGGCAAGAGAGTAGATTTGCTACGATAGGAATGGTAGCTAAAAATGCTTTTAGACGTGTAGCTATATGGGGGACTGCAACAGCTATTTTTTACGGAGTTGTGAGGGCTTTAAGATCTGTTGTTGCTCAAAGTATGGAAGTAGAAACCCAAATTACAGAGTTAAAGAAAGTTATGAGCACAGCTACTACTGATTTTGAAATGATGGGGAGAGCAGCCTTTAAAATGGGTAAAGATTTAGGCACAGGAGTTACAGAAGCTCTTAAAGCTATGGTGTTATTTGGTAGACAAGGATTAGATATGGCCAGGGTAATTGATATGGCCAGAACAGCTTTATTGGCTTCAAATGTTACTTTAATGAGTGCTGAAGAGGCAGCAAGTGCCTTAACTGCTGCTATCCGCCAATTTCGGCTACAATACAGTGATGCCGCCAAAGTTTTAGATGTATGGAATAAAGTAGCTAATAATAACGCTGTTACAGCACAGCAATTAGCAACGGCTGTATCTACGGGTGGAGTAGCCGCTAAGAATGCCGGTATAAGTTTTGAACAGTATACAGCTATTACATCAGCTATGGCTGAGGCAACTAGAAAAGTTGGATCACAGTTGGGTAGATCTATGCGAATGATATTTACTAAAATGTTCACTCCTAAAGCTGCCTCTACTTTAAAGGAAGTAGGGGTTCAAATGGCAAAAAATGCTAATGAATATAGAAGCGCCTGGGACATTCTAAATGATTTAGCAAAAGTTTGGGGAGATTTAACTAATAAACAAAAAATGGAAATTGGTGTGGCTATGGCCGGAAGAAGAAGATATGCAGATGTTGTAGTGACTTTGGAAAACTGGGATAGAGTTCTGAAAGCATTAGGAGATACACAGACTAGTGCAATGTCTGCCATGATAGAGAATGTAAAGTATATGAAGACTTACGAAAAACAAATATCTATCTTAAAAACTTCTTTTCAGGAATTAGCCGTAGCTATAGGTAAAGCTGGTCTTATAGATATGTTAAAAGTAATAACTAAAGGAATGGAGGAAGTTGTCCCTTCTGCCTCAGGTGCAATAAGAAAGGCTGGCTCTGCTGTTTTTTCTAGTATAGCAGTGGGGTTAGGAACTATATTCGCATTAGCTTTTGGTGTTAAAGTTACATCAGGAATGTCTAATTTAATGACAAAATTGCCTCCTTTATTTAAAAAGTCAGTAGGGCCTTTGACTACAGTTGCTGGTTATGCTGGAGTATCTGCTGCCGGTGCTTTCATTAGTGAATTTACCTCCTCTATGCTAGATAAAGCTCCTAATATATCTTCCACATGGAAAAAGGTCTTATCAGCTATCCCTTCAATTGCTATGATAACAATAGGGGCTATTACCCATCAGTGGTGGCTTGTAGTGATGGGGATAACAGATGCTGTAGTTACTTTGGGAAAATATATAAGATCTCTTGCTGGGGCAGTTGATAAACCTACTACTAAATTATTAGAGCAATTAGGCGTAGTAATGGACCAAATAGATGCTCTTAAAGAAATTAATACATCTATAAAAAATATTAATAAAAGCGATGCTTCACGCATAGAAATACTTAAAGAACAACATCGTATTCTGATGCTCATAGCAAAACAAGCTCCTGAAAAAATTAAAATGGGAGTAGAAGGGATAGGAATAAAAGGTATATCAGCTACGGACATAATTGATACTTCTGTGGCAGAAAAGACAAAAGAGATGGTGAATATCTTATATTCTTATTTAAATTTGATAACTGAAAACACTAGGAAAACTAGAGTTAAATCTAGGACAGAGCTAGACCGTCTATTAAGTGATTTAGAAAAAGCACCACTAGAGAAAAGAGGACAGATTAAAAAGTCTATTCAGACTTTAATAGACGAGTATGATATTACTTTCAGAGAAGCATTATCTACTACTGATGCTATTGTTTCTGTATTAGCTCAGTCTCACGCCAAGAATTTAAAGACTATTAGAGATATAACTGATAAAGAAAAAGATGATATCAGTGCTTCTATAAAAGCTTATGCTGAAGCTTTTGCTATGTTACATTATGGGCCTCCTACTATTAAAGAGCAAGCGTTAGCTACGGCAGAGGCTATTAAGAAATTTACAGGTTTAACAGAAGAGCAATTCAAGAAAAGCAAAATAAGTGAGATTATTATTGATTTCTTTAATAGGAATGGATTTATCCTTGATAGTAACGGCAAAGTAATCCGTTCAAAATTAGATGCGTTAACCGACAGTGTAGGGAAAGCATTACAATCTCAGCATACAGAAGTAAAAGGTGCTTTTTCTATATTGCTACAAGATTTTGAAGGTTTTGCAAAAGAATTGGAAGAGGTATTAGACCTACCCTTAGTCCCATTGGATAAATTTGCAAGCGATCTAACCAATAGATTAGATACTATTGAGAAAGTTATGAAAGTAGCTCCGACATCAGCACTTATAAAACCATATAAAGATACAGTAAAAAAGATCGCGGATGCTACGAAGGGTTTAAGTCTTGAAGCTTTAGCATCTTTCCCATCAGTAAGAGATTATTTCGAACGCAATGAAAGAGAGATAAAAGCTGGAAAATATACTTTTGCAGAAATAGGAACGCTTGGAGGTAAAGCTATCCAGAAAGCATTTGAAATTGGGACTGGATTAGACCTATCCAAGATAGACAAAAAATTATTCCAAATGATTGATAAAATAAATAAAATGAAAGAGCCTTCAACAATATTGCCAGATTTTATTACGGAATTGAATACTATGGATTTATCCAGACCTGTTAATGAATGGGCTAAAATGACTCTTGTCACTATTACTATTCATAAACTTTTAAATTTAGTTAATAAAGATTTTTTAGAGGGAATAAAATCTGAAGAACAATTTAAAAGAAGAATTGAAGAGGCTAAGACTTCATTAGACGGTACTGAAGAATCTGCTGAAGAATTTAAAAGCACAACAGGATTAACCGTTGAAAAAATGGACGTTCTTCTAGATTTAATGGATAAACAAAAATCTAGGGCTGGAATCCTATTGGAACTAGGGCTTGAACAAGCTAAAATAGCTGACAGACAAAAATCTATATCTCAATCTATACTAGAGAATCTTAAAAAAATGAGCGTAGTAAAACCTACTATGTGGCAAGCTATGGCAAAGTTTGGGAAAGAAGCCTACGGAACTTCCGAAAAACTAGCCGAAGCTATAGGAACTGGATTCCCAAATGCATTTGAGAAGTGGAGAAAATCCGTTCTTGGGGTGAAGTTATCTCAATCAGACTTAGAAAGAGGAACTGAAGATTTATTATATGCTCTGAATTTCTTAGCACCTTCTAAGTCTGTAGATGAACTCATAAAAAGATATATTAAGTTAAGAGAAGAAATAAATAAAACTAAGTCTACTCAAAATAGTTATATAGATTTCTTTTTAAAATCAGGGCAAGAGCAAGCAAGAGCTACGATGGCCTATATAGAGGTAATGTCTATCAGGAGTAAGAGTGCTATTGTAGGTATGGGGTCGGAGCTAAGAGATATTATTAGCAAAGATCCATTCTTAAAATCTTTATACACTAAAAAAGTAGAAAAGTATTATGGTATAACTATTAGTGGTGATGAAGCACAGAAGAAATTAGAAGCATTTAATAAAGAAGCACAACAGGTTTTTGTCGAGGCAATTAAAGGGCTTAAAGATGTCCCTGATGCATTGGATACTGTACTTAATTCAAAATTCTTAAGCGGTTTTGGAGACTTATTAGTAGAAGCAGGGTTGGTAAATAAGAAAGCAGAGGAAAAGGCCGAAAAGGAAAGGAAAGTAAGAGAGGCTGAGAAAAAAGTACAAGATAAAATTAGTGAAGGTATAATGAGTGCTGCTGAGGAAGAAGGGAAGATTACAACTAGGAGAGAAACTGCATGGGACAAAATGAAAAAAGCGTTAGAGAGATTTGGAGAAATGTGGAGTTCGGCTAATGAAAAGTTTGAAGCATCTATAGCTACTATGGGTGAATGGGTAAAAGAATTTGGAATAGCTGTAGGAAAATTAGTAGGAACAGCATGGGAGAAAATTAAGAAAGGAGCGGCTAAAGTAGGAGAATTCGCTAAGGAACATATTGATGAAATAACACAAGCATCTAGCAATGTTGCAGCCGCTGGAATCGGAATTATAAGAAAAATATGGGAAGAGGTAAATAGATATAAAAATGATCCTAGTAATTATCAAGATAAAGTAAGAACTTTATTGGATGGTATAGTAGAATCTACTTCCGGTATTCTTCAAAAAATTATAGATATAGTTAAAATGACTTCGCCGTTGGGCCCCTTGTGGGATTTGATGTTCCCTAAGGCGGATTTTAAGAAATCTAGTTTAGATACTTCTTCTTTAAATAAAGAGTTATCGCAAAATATCCCTTATGATTTTTGGGATCCTATCCAACAGAGTCTTATAAGCAAAATAAAAGATTTCCCTCCTTTAGTAGCTAATGAGGAAAATAGGCAGGGTATTCTTCTCACAATAAATATAGGTAATATATACAGTGAAAAGCCGGAGGAAGTTAAAAAAGCAGTTATAATTGGGATTGATGAGTCTATAGAAAAAATTCAAGATACTGTAAATGCAGGATTATTTAGAGGGACTATATAATGGGAGAATTTAATTGGGGATATTATCAATATCACGATTCTTATAATATTAGTTATGTAGGGAATAATAGACAGTTAATTACTCATACTGTTACATTAGATGGATATGTCTTAGGGATAGAAGATTCAGAGGCTATGTCTTTTGCTAATAATGCTATGAAAGCTGATCCCCCTGAGGATCTCTCATTTCCTAAAATAGGCGTAGAAGGAGAAGAAGAATTACATTGCATTAGTTGTGTAGTAGATGCCACAGGAGAGCATAAAAATGCTCTTCACTACACAGCTGAATTTCAGGCCTCTTACTATCCGTATGATACGACTGTAAAGATTGGGGATCTTACATTAGAACAGTGTACTATTACAGATAATCCTCCAAAGCCCCGAGTAGCTAGCTTGTATATTCCTAATAGCGATGGAGCTATCCAGCAATATATGGGGTTAGGGTTAGGTTCGTTAACTGTAAACGGAGTTTATTTTATAGGAGAAGGGGGACCGGCGCAAATTGTGGTCGGACAAACTTCTGAAATTAACGGAATAACCGGAGTAATAACTGCTTGCTCTTTACGCTATAATAAAACAAATAATACACAAGATGTTTCTATAACAATGAGTTATCAGCCATCGAGTACTTAAAAAATATAAAAAATAAATAGAGAGGTGATTTGAAGATGTCTATACCAGTGATTACATTTATTGATGCAAGTGGAAATGCATTAACATTAGAAAATCCTTTAAATTTTGGAGAAGTGGATGCTGGAAGTACTAGTTATTTTGCTAATAATCCTGTATCGATATGGAATAGTAAAGCATCGCCGTCCGGAGTCAGTACTATAGAAAATGTTAAGATCACTACTGTTACAATGTCTAGTGGCTATCCCAACGGGGGCGAAAATGTCTCAATTGCAGAAGGGAGAGAAGCTGTAGAAAACAAATGGGTTCAAATAAGGTCAAGCGGAATGGGAGGATGCACTGCTTCTGGGACAAGATGGGGAGCTGATTATCCAGAAATGATAGATGATGCGGAATCTTCATATACGGCTATAGGCGGAACTGAAAATTGGCATAGTATAGGACCAATAAATCCTTCGGGGTATCGTAATGTTTATTTTAGAGTTAGCCCTGGAATAAATTCTACACCTGTAGGTTCCAATAATTATATCCAGTGGAAAACCAGGATTTCATTCACATATGTGTAATGTATAGATCTGACAGAAATAATTCTAGAATTTGCAGGAGTGAATTATAAAGCATTAGAAGACATTGTTACATACAAGCAATGTTCAGGAGAAAACAGTGAACGGCGGAAAATGGTTTGTTTTATATAAGGATGGATCAACAGCAGAGGAAAAACCTAATTTGCCACGTAAGGGTCTATTGGATATAGATGTACCTCGTGTAAAAAAATTTGGTATAAAATCAGATAAATGGACAGCTTATTTTACTACTGTTGATAGAGTATTTTACTTAAATGACACAGCTTTAGATATAGAAAACAAACCATTAGATAATTACAAAATCATATGTTACAACAAGTCTGTCATAGACACTCATATGAATGGTAACGTCTCAAGAAAAGAGTTTATACAATTTGGGTATAAGTCCGATGATGACGTAAGCATTTTATCTATATGTCTGAATACTGAAGGATACTGCCTTTTAAGAAAATTCAAAATAGATGGAAGTTGGATATACACTGCCAATAATAGAAATGTAAATAAAGAAATATTTGATTCTTTAAACTTTTAATCTGAGGGGATTGGAATGGAAAAAACAGAAATTTTAATAGGACGATTAGCAGGGAAAATAGATGAAGGTTTTTCGAATATTTACCATAGACTTGAGGCAATAGATTCTCGATTATCATGTATAGAAAAAAACAACACGCAACAGAAACTTCGTATACAAAAGAATAGTAATGATATAGAAGTGATGAGCAGTAGATTCCAGGAATATGTAGTTGCCTCCAAGAACAATGAAAGATTAAATATTGATAAAGCACAGTTAAAATACTCCAAGTGGAAAATTATTATTTCTGTACTAGAAGTAATAGGAACTTTTGGGCTTGGGTATTTCATAAGAGATATAGTAGTTCGTTTTTTTTAAAACAAAAACAAAATGAGTTATACAGATTTTAAATCACAAATTCAATTACCATATTATAAAGATATTAATAGCAAACTTACTCTGGATTTCCATGATAATAAGGATTTCAAAAATTTACTAAAACTCTTATTTACTAATCACAAAGATATATGTACAGAACTTCATTTACTTTTTCAAGATGATGAAAATTTCAGAAACCTATTAAAACTTTTATTCACGCAAAATGTAGATATTTTGTCCCAAATAGATCTGCGTATATTATCCCATTTCTCAAATAAATCTCGTATTCATTTTAGAAATGAAGTCTCCTATATTCTTCCTTCTTCTGATATATACGTAGACTCTGAGGATACTATATATAAAAGCATTTATTTACAAGCTGATAAAAACGGCTTTGGTTATAATAAAATACTAATGAAATTTGATTTAACTGATTATACAGAAACTATTCCCCAGTCATTACTACACTTATATAACCTTACAAATGGATGGGATAATGCTACAATTTCTATTTATAGAATACTTGAAAATTGGGATGATACCTCAGTTAGGAAT
>QNCD01000025.1 GCA_003644385.1 Candidatus Omnitrophota bacterium | reverse complement strand
ATCTCTGATTTTATTCTGCAGAAAATTAAACAGGATGCCGAGGCATATCTCGGAGACAAAGTTGAAGAGGCAGTAATCACCTGCCCGGCATATTTTGACGATAACCAGAGGACTGCGACCAAAGACGCCGGGGAAATTGCAGGATTACGGGTATTGCGAATTATCAACGAACCTACAGCTGCCTGCCTTGCTTATGGTTTGGAGAAATCGCAAAAAGAGCAGAAGATTATGGTCTTTGATTTCGGCGGCGGTACACTGGACGTTACGATTATGGAGATGGCCCAGGGCGTATTTGAGGTAAAATCCACTTCCGGAGATACGCAGCTGGGAGGGACTGATATGGATAATGTATTAATTGACCATATCGCCAACCAGTTTAAGCGCGAAAATGGGATTGATTTGCGTAATGACAAAATGGCAATGCAGCGTTTGCGCGAGGCGGCAGAAAAGGCAAAGATCGAATTATCTTCTACTTTAACAACGGATATAAATCTGCCTTTTATCACTGCTGATGCTTCCGGGCCGAAACATTTGACTATGTCAATCACCAGGGCCAAATTAGAAGAGTTGGTTAATCCTATTATTGAAAAATGCCGCCACCCGATGGAGAATGCGATATCTGATGCTAAATTATCCCCTTCAGATATTGACCGGATCATTATGGTCGGCGGCCCTACCCGCATGCCCATAGTTCAGAAATTCGTTGAGGATTATGTAGGCAAAAAAATCGAACGCGGCATTGATCCTATGGAATGCGTGGCTTTGGGTGCGGCGATTCAGGCGGCAATCATCAAGGGAGATATGAAGGATGTTTTATTGCTTGATGTTACGCCTTTATCTTTGGGCATTGAAACATTAGGAGGGGTGAATACTAAACTCATTGAGCGCAATACCACTATCCCCACGAGAAAAAGCCAGATTTTTTCTACGGCTGCAGATAATCAGACTGCTGTTACCATTCGTGTGCTTCAAGGCGAGCGGTCAATGGCAAATGATAATGTTGAGTTAGGCAGGTTTGACTTGGTAGGCATTCCTGCCGCGCCAAGAGGCATACCGCAAATCGAAGTAACCTTTGATATCGACGCTAACGGTATTGTGCATGTTTCGGCAAAAGATTTAGGCACCGGCAAAGAACAATCCATCCGCATTACCGCTCCCAAGAAACTCTCTAAAGAAGAAATAGAGAAAATGGTTAAGGATGCGGAGAAATTCGCAGCTGAGGACAGTAAAAGAAAAGAAGAGGTGGAAGTGGTTAACCAGGCAGATACCTTGGTTTATTCGACTGAAAAATCGCTTAAAGAGTTCGGCGATAAAGTCAACCAGAGCGAACGCGCGGAAATCGAAGCAAGGTTAAATGATTTAAAAACCGCGATTAAGGATAAGAACGTGGATAGAATCAAAAAAGGCATGGAGGAGCTAACTAAATCCTCTCATAAGCTGGCCGAGGAGATTTATAAACAGGCTGCAGCAAAACAAGCCAAGCAGCAGGGCCCGCAACAACAGCAGGAAAAACCAGCTAAAGAAGCAAAAGAAGAAGAACCAAAAAAGAAAAAAAAAGAAGAAGAAATTATTGACGCAGAATACAAGGAAGAGGATGATAAGAAATAAGATTAATTATGGGTCACAAGTCAGAAGTTACGCTTGTGACTTTGTGTCTTTGTGACTTTTGATAAGTATTTATTATGACTAGCAAACGTGATTATTACGAAATTTTAGGCGTGCAGAAGAGCGCCAGCCTTGATGAGATAAAAAAGGCTTACCGGGGAATGGCGCTACGCCATCATCCTGACAGGGTGCCGCATGAGCAGAAAAAGGAGGCAGAGGAGAAATTTAAAGAAATTTCCGAGGCTTATGCAGTTCTTTCTGATCCGAAAAAGCGTGCGCTTTATGATCAATATGGGCACTCCGGCATAGACCAGAAGTATGCCTACGAGGATATTTTTAAAGGCGCTGATTTCAGCAGTGTTTTTCAGGGGATGGGAGATTTTGGATTCGGCGGGGGGCTTTTTGACGAAATTTTTGGAGACCTAGGTTTTGATATATTCGGAACATCACGCAGCAGAAGGGGAGGAAAGCGGCAAAGGGGCCGGGATTTAGAAATCGCAACCTCAATTACTCTTGAAGAAGCCGCATTTGGCACTGAGAAAAGCATAACCTTGCCGCGTTATGAAATCTGTCCTACTTGTTCGGGAAGCGGCGCTAAACCCAGTACCAAAAAAACAACCTGTCCGCAATGTAAGGGTGCGGGCAAAACAGTAATCTCAAGCGGTTTTTTTCAGATTGCCCAGACCTGTTCGCGCTGCCATGGTGAAGGAAAAATTATTCAGACTCCCTGCCCGGATTGCCGCGGCCAAGGCCGGGTTAAAGAAACGCATAAAATTAAGGTAAAAATTCCCCCGGGAGTAAGCACAGGTTCGCATTTACGTATGCGCGGTGAAGGAGAAGCAGGAGCCATTGCCCGGGGAGACTTGTATGTTATTATTGAAGTAAAACCGCATTCAATCTTTGAACGGCATGATAATGATATAATTACCGAGGTAGAGATAAGCCTGGTTAAAGCAGTACTGGGGTCGGAATTAGAGGTTCCGACATTAAACGGTAATGTGAGAATGAAAATTCCTGCAGGCACACAAAGCGGCAGAATTTTTCGCCTGAGGGGAAAAGGCATCCCCGACCTGCACGGAAGAGGCAGGGGGGACGAATTAATAAAAGTCAATGTGAAGATTCCCACTGCCTTAAACAGCGAGCAGCGAAAAATTATAGAAGAGTTTGCAAGGGCCAGCGGAGAAAATATAAATTCAAAAGAAAGCTTTACTGACAAGGTGAGAAAAGCCTTTAAATAGGAGAAACAATGCCCACATACGAATACGAATGCACCAAATGTAAACATAAGTTTGAAGCGTTCCAGAATATAACTGAAAAGCCTTTAATCAGGTGTCCTAAATGTAGGCATGCTTTAAGGCGCCTGTTCGGAAGCGGTGCCGGAATAATTTTTAAAGGCATAGGCTTTTATGCCACAGATTATAAAAAGAAACCTGCTATAGCCAAACAAGAAAAAGAAGCATGCAAAACTTGTCCCGAGGCCGGTAAGGTAGGCTGCGAAGCTAAAAAGGAATAGCCCTTACTATGGCCAGAATAAAACCCTTCAAAGGGATCATTTATAACCAGGAGAAAATAAAGGATCTTTCCAGCGTAGTTTGCCCTCCTTATGATGTAATCAGTCCTATTCAGCAGGAAGAATATTATAAAAGCAGCCCTTATAATTTTTTACACGTGCTTTTGAGCAAACAGATTAAAGGCAGGGATAAATACCGCCAGGCCGCCGAAACTTTTAAAGAATGGCAGAAAAACAAGATATTAATCCAGGATGAAAAACCGGCTATCTATTTCTGCAGACAGGAGTACAGGATAAGAGGGGAGAGAAAGATAAGGGTTGGTTTTATTGCTAAGCTTTACCTGGAAGACAAACAGTCTAAAATTTTCTGCCACGAACATACCCGCCTTGAGCCTAAGGAGGATAGATACAGGTTACTCAAGGTAACTAAGGCCAACCTGAGCCCTATTTTTACAATTTTTGCTGATAAAAACCGCATCGTAAAAAGTATCTATCAACAATATATCCAGAAAGAAGAGCCTTTTATAGAGGTTATTGACAGGGATAAAGTTTTGCATCAATTATGGAGGATTGATTCTGCGGAGGTAATAAAGAAAATACAGGATAATATGCAGAAGATCGATATCTTTATTGCCGACGGACATCATCGTTACGAGGTGGCTCGAGCCTACCGCGATGAAAAGAAAAAAAGAAGAAAATCGCGGAGGTTATCAGAAAATTCTGATTTGAATTACCTGTTGTCTTATTTTACGAATATCGAATCGCAGGGAGTAACTATAATGCCGGTACACCGTATCGTCAGATTGCGCAATGACCAGGCATTAATTAAAATGATGGCCAGGCTTACTGATTACTTTACCATAGAAAGAGTAAAAGACCGCACCCAGTTTTTCTTTCTTATAGAAAAAGCCGGCAGGACAGAGCATATTTTGGGATTATATTATGGCGGAAGCTACCAGCTCTTACGTTTAAAGAATATTAAGATTTTAGAAAAAATGATTAAAGATAAATCAGATGCCTCTAAATCCCTGGATGTAACTATTCTTAATGAGCTGATTTTAAAGAATATCCTCGGGCTTAATCTTGAGGACAAAAAGCACATTTCTTTTAGCCCCAATGCACAGGAAGCGATGAACGAAGCGGATAACTCGGATGCGCCGGCTGTAGTTTTCGTCTTAAATCCGGTCAGGATACAACAGCTAATTGACGTTTCGCTTAACGAAGAAAGGATGCCTTCTAAGTCAACCTATTTTTATCCTAAGGTGCTCTCGGGGCTTGTGGTTAACAAGCATGAGAAAATATAACAGGTTGCAACGTCACAAAGTCACAACGTTACACGTGTGACTTTGTGTCTTGTGACTTGAGTCCATACTATAAACTAAAATGGCATTATTCGGGAAACCAAAATATACGATTGTAAGACTAAAGAAAAAAGACATACCAGACGGTTTATGGACAAAGTGCGACAATTGCTCCACCGCGCTTTATAATAAAAACCTGGAAGAAAATTTACGGGTTTGCCCGAAATGCAATTTTCACTTTATTCTTAATGCTTATGAGAGAATAAATATGCTTTTGGACAGCAACACATTTTTAGAGTTTGACCAGGATATGCTTTCCAAGGATCCGTTGAATTTTCAGGGTCCAAAAAAATATAAGGATAAACTCGCCCAGGATATGAAAGCTACGGGTTTGAGGGAGGCAGCAGTTACCGGCCAAGGAACGCTTAATGATAAAAAAATTATTATTGCCGTAACTGATTCGCGTTTTATAATGGGCTCCATGGGTTCGGTTGTAGGAGAAAAGATTACCCGTGCAATAGAGACTGCCACTAAAGATAGGCTTCCTATGGTTATTGTCTCGGGTTCCGGGGGCGGAGCAAGAATGTACGAAGGGATGTTTAGCTTAATGCAGATGGCTAAGACTTCCGCCGCGCTTTATTACCACCACAAAGCAAAGTTACCCTACATATCCGTACTTACCAACCCTACCATGGCCGGTGTAATGGCATCTTTTGCAGGCCTTGGCGATATAATTATTGCAGAGCCCAAGGCTTTAATCGGTTTTACCGGCCCCCGCGTTATTGAGCAGACCATAAGGCAGAAATTGCCTCCGGGTTTTCAACGTTCGGAATTTCTGCTGGAGCATGGTTTAATTGATATGATTGTGCAGCGTAAAGACTTAAAGTCCCGGATAAGCGAACTGATCGGATATCTGAGTTGAATAGAGCTAAAAAGGCCAGGGGAAAATGGCACAGGTAAGACTGCAGAATGTTTCTAAGACTTTTTCAAACGGCAATAAGGTAGTACGAAATGTAACTCTGGGGGTCGAGAATAAGGAATTTATGGTATTGGTCGGGTCTTCCGGATGCGGCAAGTCGACCACCTTAAGGATGATTGCCGGCCTTGAACAGGTTACTTCAGGAAAAATTTTTATCGGCGAGCAGCTTGTTAATGACATTCCCGCCAAAGACCGTAATGTTGCTATGGTTTTTCAAAGTTATGCCATTTATCCGCATTTTACGGTATTTGAGAATATGGCTTTTGGTTTAAAATTAAAAGGTTATCCCAAAAGCGAGATCATCCGACGGGTTAACGAAGCAGCGGAATTACTCAGCATCAAGCATTTACTCACCCGAAAACCCAGGCAATTGTCAGGAGGGGAGAGGCAGCGGGTTGCAGTAGGAAGGGCAATTGTGCGCAAACCCCTTGTATTCCTGTTCGATGAGCCGTTAAGTAATCTTGATGCGAAATTAAGGTTGCAGATGCGCACTGAAATACATAAATTACACCTGAGGCTGCAGTCAACCGTAATTTATGTTACCCATGACCAGGTAGAGGCTATGACTATGGGCCACAGGATTGCCGTAATGAAAGACGGCCAGCTGCAGCAGGTTGCAGATCCTATGGCTGTTTACGATTCACCGAAAAATAAATTCGTTGCCGGATTTATCGGTTCTCCTCCGATGAATTTTATGATTGGCAGGATAATCAAGAAAGACGGAAGGTTTTATTTTAACGAAGGCAGCATCCTGGTTAAGATAGTAGAAAACATGAATGAAAAAATAAAAGACTTTGTTGATAAGGATGTTATTTTAGGTATTCGTTCAGAAGATATATATGATAAGCTTTTTGTTTCCGAGGCCCCGCCGGAAAATACGGTACGGGTGAATTGTGAAGTAGTCGAACCAATGGGCTCGGAAGTCTACCTCTATTTAAATACCGGTAAACATACTTTTATTGCCCGTGCCCATGCGCATGACCGGCCCCAAGTTAACCAGAATATGGAACTGGTTTTTGATATGAGTAAGGCGCATTTTTTTAATAAAGAAACCGAAGAGACTATCTGTTAGTTATAGGTAAAACACTTCTTTAATCTTACTTTTCATTTTATATGGCCGATATTTTTTTAGGCTATACATTCCTTAAATTTTTAATCCCCCTTTTTATTATTAATGCTTTATTGTTTGCTGCTGTAATCATTTTTACCTTTCGCCGCAAGAAGAGGCTGGAATTTGCTATTCAGGAGCTTCAGGAGAAAGTGAACATTATGCACGCAGCGAATATAAAAGAAAATAAGAATACCCTTGCTCTTAAAGAGAAGATATCGCGTTATGAGGAACTCAGGCGTATACTAGAGCGCATTGATCAAAATTTAGACTTAAATTCTGTGGCCTCTGATTTAGTATCTATAGTCTTTTCCCTCCTTGGTAAGAACAAGGGTGTATGTATCCTTTATCTGCTTGATGCCGCGAATTACAAGCTGAATATTTTTAAAACAGCGAAAGAAAACAAAGAATTGTCGATTAAAGCAAAGGAAGGCGACATATTCGATAAATGGGTTTTAAAAAGATCAAGCCCGCTTTTAATAGAAGACACAAAAAGAGATTTTCGTTTTGATGCTGAAAAGGTGCAGGAAAAAACGAAAAGGAATATTTCCTCTTTGATAAGTTCTCCGATGATCAGCGATCACAGGTTAATTGGGGTGCTCAGGTTAGATAACCCCAAGACGCAATTTTATACCCAGGATGATTTAAGGTTTTTATCTACAATTTCCGGCTTAGGGGCTGTTGCCCTGGAAAACAGCGAGCTCTTCCAGAAAACGCAGGAATTGGCAATTCACGATGAGCTTACATCTTTATATACCAAGAGGTATTTCTTAGAGCGGCTTAGAGATCAATGTGCAAAAAGTATACGCCATAACCGCTCGTTTTCATTGTTGATGCTGGATATCGATTATTTCAAAAAGTATAATGACCGGTTTGGGCATACAAGCGGGGATATTGTACTAAAGAATATAAGTGAAAATATTCTTAATTTTTTAAAAGATTCCGATGGCCTGGTCAGCCGGTTTGGCGGAGAGGAATTCTGCGTAATCCTGCGGGATCAAGATAAGCAGTCTGCGTTAAAAACCGCCGAGAAGATCCGCTCGGGTATCGAAAAAAATAAGATAATTCTGCGCCAAAAAGAATCGAATATTACCATATCAATAGGAGTAGCTACTTTTCCCAGCGATGCCGGAGACGCCGAGGAGCTTATACGGATTGCCGATCGGGCAATGTATGAAGCAAAAAAATCAGGCAGGAATAAGGTATGCATTATCTGATTATTTTAATTTTAGCAAGCTTAGGGTTTTTTCTGCTCTTTAAAAAGTTTTTCAGTAAAAACCTGAAACAATTAGAGACAACCTTATCGGGATTAAAGAAAGAATACGCAGAAAGTTTTCAGGAAAATTTACGTCTAAACCGCCAGAACCTGGATTTAAGAAATAATTATGAGAATACGATTGCATTATATGATATTACGAAAGAGATATCCAAATCTTTAGAGAGCGCGACCGTATTCAATAATTTTAAGGAACAGGTAAATAAATACATAAAAATAGGGGATTGCCAGTTTTTAGGAAAGGAGGCGGACCTCACTGATTATAGCAATTACACCAGATTTCCGCTTGAGATAAATAAAGTGCTCCTGGGTTATTTATTGGCTGACGGTATTAAAGAAGAGGATAAGCTTAAATTTGAAATTCTCAGCCAGCAGTTCCTCCTGGGAGTAAAGAGGTCGATTTTGTACCATGAGCTCCAGGAGCTTGCAATCAGAGATAGCTTAACCGGAGTATTTAACCGCAGGTATTATTTAGAAAGGCTTAATGAGGAATTGCGGCGGTCGGGAAAATTCAAGTATAATTTTTCCTGCCTGATGATTGACATCGACCATTTCAAAAAATATAATGACCGGTACGGGCATCTGGTGGGAGATGCGGTTTTGAAAGAGGTCTCTAAAAGAATTAAAGAGAATATAAGGCAGATCGATTTTATGAGCCGTTACGGGGGAGAGGAATTTTCGGTGATTTTAAGCGAGACCGACAAGGAGCTAGCAAAGGCAGCGGCAGAACGTATCCGCAAGGCAGTTCATGAAGAGGAGATTAAAGTTTACGATGAGAACCTGAAAGTCACGATCAGTATCGGGGTTTCTACTTTTCCCGAAGACGGGAAAGACAGCATTACAATCATTGATAATGCCGATACCGCTTTATACCGCGCTAAAGAATTAGGCAGGAATAAGGTAGTTTCTTATTAGTCCGGATTTTAGCTTTAACTTGTTCTGGCGGAAAATTTATGCTATTCTATATGAATATTTAAAATGGATAAACGAAAACAGCCGGCTGGAAAAATGAAAAAATATATAATCGCCGTAGATTTAGGCGGGACGAATTTAAAAATAGGGTTATTAAACCTGCAATTTAAAATTAAGAAAAAAAAGATCCTGGATACCCAGAACCTTGGTAACAAAAAGAACCTGATTCTTGCAATTATAAATTCCGTTAAAGATTTAATATCTAAAAATAGGTTAAAGAAAGAAAATATTTTAGGGATTGGGGTTGGATTACCGGGCCCGATAGATAATCAGAAGGGAATTGTACACTTCCTTCCGAATATTGCCGGCTGGAGGGAGGTTAGGCTTGGCAGTATCCTGAATAGAAAATTAAGGATGAAAGTTTTTTTGGATAATGACGTCAACCTGATGGCTCTAGCGGAAAATAAACTTGGTGCGGCTAAGAAGTACAAAAACGTTGTCTGCCTTACCTTGGGAACTGGGGTCGGGGGAGGGATTATAATTAATAACTCCCTTTACCGGGGCAGTGATAATGCCAGCGGTGAAATCGGGCATATTCCGCTTAATGAAGTTGGTCCGGCCTGCAGTTGTGGAGGAGAGGCTTGCCTGGAAAGATATGTAGGCAACAGCATTATAATGGAAGAAGCGAAAAGATTATTCAAGCGTGATATTTCTCTTAAGGAATTAAGCAGGTTGGCTAAAGAAAACAACAGGAAAGCGCTCTATCTCTGGGATAAGGTAGCCTGGCATTTAGCAATAGCGTTGGCAGGAGTAGCTAATTTGCTCAATCCTGATTGTGTTGTAATCGGGGGGGGTGTAGCAGGCGCAGGAAGGATATTGTTTGATAATGTCAGGAAATATATTTTTGAGCGGGCAATGAAAATTCAATCCAGGCGGGTTAAAGTGGTCAAGGCCGACTTAGGCAATAATGCCGGATTGATCGGAGCAGCCATTCTGGTTAAAGAGTCGATTTCGTAAAAAGCGGTCAGCTATCAGCATTCTGCTTTCAGGTTGAAGTATAAAAAAACAATTATAAGCAATAAGGGGTAGATTAGTAATGAAGATATTTATTGATAGCGCGAATATTAAAGAAATAAAAGAGGCTGTAGAACTTGGTTTGATAGACGGGGTAACCACGAATCCGAGCCTGGTAGCTAAAGAAAATAGGCCGGCAGAAGGATTACTGAAAGAAATCTGTGCTTTGCTAAGCGGGCCTGTAAGCGCAGAGGTTATTAGCCTCCAGGGCGATGGAATGGTAAGGGAGGCGCGGGAACTGGCAAAGATAGCCAAAAATATCGTGATAAAGATTCCGCTTATTAAGGAAGGGTTAAAAGCTGTACGTATTCTCTCTGCAGAGCGTATAAAAACAAATGTCACGCTGTGTTTTTCTCCCTCTCAGGCATTATTGGCTGCAAAAGCAGGAGCTAATTTTATCTCTCCTTTTATCGGAAGGCTTGATGATATAAGCCAGGAGGGAATGGATTTAGTGCGCCAGATAAAAGAGATCTATTCAAATTATAATTTTAAAACCGAGATAATCGTGGCTTCTATCCGCAACCCCGTGCATGTAGTTGATGCCGCGCTTATCGGCGCCGACATAGCCACTATTCCTTTTGGGGTAATCTTGCAGCTTATAAAGCACCCGCTTACCGACATCGGAATTCAGAGGTTTCTGGAGGATTACAAAAAAATACCTAAATAGAAATTCAATGACAAATGACAAAATCCCAATGACAAAAGTTAGATGTAAGCCGCTGGATAAAAAAATAAAACTTTTGTCATTTTTACTTTGTTATTTGTCGTTTATTTTTTTGTGTTTTGGACACCTCCAGATTTTATTATCTCAAGAAGGGCAGGCTGATGCCATAATCGTCAATGGCGATACAGTGGAATATTCCACTGATAATAGGCAGGTTAGCGCCAGTGGTAATGTTTCTGTAACCTATAAAGACTCAACGCTTACTTGCGATAAAATAACCGTTAATACGCTTACCAAAGAAGCAAAAGCCGAAGGAAATGTGCGAATTGAAAATGAGCAAGGAGTGGTAGAGGGCGAAGATGTAGTTTATAATTTTCAAACAGGGAAAGGCATAATTTCCGATGCTGATTTCAGGTCGAACCCATATTTCGGCCGGGCAGAGAGGTTCCAGCGCCAAAGCGAAGAAGAGTTTATTGCTAAAAGAGGGTATATTTCAACCTGTAGTTTTGACCAGCCCCACTACCGTATAAAATCCGGTAAGGTTAATTTTTTTCCTAATGATAAGGTGCAGACTAAACACGATACTTTTTATGTCGGCCAAGTGCCGTTTTTTTATCTGCCGCGATATAACCATAGCCTCAAAGACCCTCTAATGCATGTTCAATTATTGCCGGGAAAATCAAAAGACTGGGGGCCGTATCTGTTGAGCGCCTGGAGGTATAATTTAACCGATAATGCCAACGGCCGTATTTACGCAGATTATCGCGAAAAATTAGGATTTGCGGAAGGTTTTGGATTGAATTATAAAACCGAAGAATTCGGCCAGGGGGATTATAAGTTTTATTATACTCATGAGAGGTCTAGGAGATTCCAGCAGGGTGACCCTGCAGAGTTTCAAAGATATCTTGTTCGCTGTCGGCATAAATGGATTATCGACTACGGCACTAATTTAAATGCTGAGTATTATAAAATCGTAGATTCAAAAAGGCAGATATACGGCAGTGAATATAATTTCCTCAAAGATTATTTTTACCGTGAATACGAAAAGGATTCCCAGCCTTTGTCTTATCTTTCTTTCCACCGCACTTTCGGGTACTCAAGTCTTGATGCTTTAGTTCAGAAGCGCACCAACCGATGGTATACACAACTAGAGAAGCTGCCGGAAATAAAATATGTAGCGCCTAGCTATAATATTTTAGGCAGCCCTTTTTATCTGGAGAATATCATAGAGGCGGCAAATCTTAATTATAAATACGAAACGCATTCGCTTTCAGATGATGTGCACATGAACCGCATAGATTCCGAGAATAAAATTTCCATGCCTACTAAATTAGCATTTATACGGTTAAATCCTTTTGTCAAATACCGGCTCACTTATTATGACGGGGATATTTACGGTTCATTGGAAATCTTGCGCAGTATTTTTTATGCCGGCAGCGAGTTAAGCACTAAGTTTTACCGCATTTTTAATATTAAAACTGGTTTTCTGGGTTTAGATATAAATGATTTAAGGCACATAATTACTCCCACCGTTATATATTCCTATAATCATGAGCCGACAATATCAAGCAGTAAGTTAGAACAGATTGACGAAGTAGATGCCATAACACGCAGCAATGCCGTGACCTTGGAGTTATCAAATAAATTGCAGACTAAACGCAGCAACCAAAGCGTGGATTTGGCGGATTTTCGGGTAACTACTAATTATACTTTTAATCGCAAAGGGGGCCGGGGCAGCAATATTGGAGATATTCTATTTGACCTTGAGCTTTTCCCCTATTCCTGGCTGCGCATAAATAGCGAAGCTACTTATAATCATTCGGGAAACCGCTCGGATGTAAATTATAATACTTTTTCTTCTGTGAATTATGACATTAATTTTACTTTTCAGGAAGGGCGTTCTTTTGGCCTGGGCCAGCGTTACCAGAGAAAAGGGGGCAATGAGATAATTTATAAGTTGGATTGGCGCTTAAATCCGAAATGGGCTTTTTCGGTTTATCATAGAATAGAAAGAGGCCATGATCCTCAAATAATAAGGGGATTAAAAGAACAGGAGTATACGATTTCCAGGGATTTACATTGCTGGAACGTAGATTTAACTTATAATATAAAAAGAACTGAGGGAGAGGCGGTATGGTTGGTTTTCAGGCTAAAGGCGTTTCCTGAATTAGAATTTGAATTTAACCACGATTACCATAAGCCTAAAGCCGGCTCCCAATCCAACCCCTCGTTAAGATAGGGGACGTTTCTACCCAATGTTTCTTATTGGTATATAATAAGTTAGAGAAATTTTAAATTCGAAAGTTAGTTTTTATGTTTACAAAAATTGTATCTAAAAAATTAAAAAATTTTTAACTTTGAATTCAAAAATGCCGTAACTCTTTTGCAAGCAAAGGGTTAGAAAAGGTAGAATCGCCCCCAAGGAGAAAGAATGGATATAGGGATTATAGGAACAGGGTATGTAGGATTGGTTAGCGGGGTTTGTCTTGCTAATTTAGGCAATAAAGTTACTTGTGTTGATAATGACCGTAAAAAAATCTCTGATTTAAAGAAAGGCATCATACCTATATATGAACCCGGGTTAAAGGAATTAGCCGCCATAAATTACAAGAAGAAAAGGCTGAATTTCAGCACGAGCATTAAAGAAGCAGTGACCGATTCAGAAGTTATTTTTATTGCTGTAGGGACGCCCTCTTTGCCAAACGGAGAAGCAGACCTTACCGCCATCGAGGTTGTGGCGCGCAATATCGCTATAAATTTAAAAAAATACCGCTTGATAGTAGAGAAGTCTACTGTGCCGGTTGAGACCGGCAATTGGGTGAAGCGTACGATTTCAGCATATATAAAAGGTAAGGTTAATTTTGACGTTGCTTCTAACCCGGAATTCTTAAGAGAGGGCCAGGCAATAAACGACTTTATGCATCCGGACAGAATTGTAATCGGCGTAGAATCCAGAAAGGCAAAGGAGATACTCACCAGCCTTTACAAACCCTTAAAAGCGCCGATTGTTGTTACCGATATAAAATCTGCGGAGTTAATTAAACACGCCTCGAATTCTTTTCTGGCAACAAAAGTCTCATTTATTAACGCGCTCTCGCGCATCTGCGATAAGGTAGGAGGGGATGTTTCGGAAGTGGCATACGGCATGGGTTTGGATAAACGCATAGGCAAGGCTTTTTTAAACGCTGGAATCGGCTACGGCGGCTCCTGTTTTCCTAAAGACCTGGATGCCTTTATCCATATATCAGAAAAATCGACTTACGATTTTCAGCTCTTAAAGGCAGTCAGGCAGATAAACGAAGAACAAAAGGCCTTCTTTTTTAATAAAATAAAAGAGGCGATCTGGATACTCAAAGGCAAGTCAATAGCGGTTTTAGGATTATCCTTTAAACCGAACACCGACGATATACGCAACGCGCCTTCCTTGGATATCATCAATAATTTACTTGCCGAAGGAGCTAAGATCAGGGTTTACGACCCTCAGTCAATGCGGAAAGCAAAGGAGGCCTTAAATAATAAAGTTACCTTTTGCAAAGATCCTTATGAGGCCTGCCAAGGCTGCGAGTGCGTGCTGGTTATCACCGAGTGGAGTGAATTTAAGGAAATAGATTTCGCCAAGATTAAGAAGGCGCTTAAAAGGCCGATTGTCATCGACGGACGCAATATTTACGAACCGCAGAAAATGAAAAAAATGGGTTTTCATTACGTGGCAATTGGTAGGAGAGGCGATAAAAAAGTTATATAATATCATACACTCTGTTTAATAAAAAATATATAGAGGCACGGAGGTCAGATGCAAGCGTTTAGGACAAGGATTGTAAATAAAAAAGCACGGATTGCGGTTGTGGGTTTGGGTTATGTGGGATTACCTTTGGCAATAGAATTTGCAAAAAAAGGCCTAAATGTTTTAGGCATTGAAATAGATAAGGATAGACTTCAGCATATCAAAAATAAAGAGTCCTATATTTTGGATGTATCCGACCGGCAGTTAAGAAAGGCGTTAAAATCCGGCAAATTTAAGGCCGCCGGCGACTTCAGCGTTTTAAAAAATGCGGAAGTAATTATCATTTGCGTTCCTACACCGTTAAAAAGAAAATATCATCCTAATATTTCCTATATAAGGAAAGCGGTAAAAGCCATATCCAAAAATATTAAAAAAGGCAGCCTCGTAATTTTAGAGAGCACCACATATCCAGGGACAACAGAAGAGGTTATCCTTCCGATGCTGGAAAAAAATAATTTAAAGCATAACCGCGACTTTTACCTTTGTTTTTCACCGGAAAGAATAGACCCGGGCAATACAGCCTTTCCGGTAAATAAAATTCCCAAGATTGTCGGCGGTGTTACAAAAGAGGCCAGCCAGTTGGGGGTAGCGGTTTATAAAAATATAATCGAAAAAGTAGTGCCGGTTTCTTCCGCCAGGACCGCGGAGGCGGCAAAGTTATTAGAGAATACTTTTCGTTTGATTAATATCGGTATGGTCGATGAGCTGGCGATGATGGCGCATAAAATGGGGATTAATATCTGGGAAGTAATTGATGCGGCCAAAACCAAGCCTTTCGGTTTTATGCCTTTTTATCCAGGACCCGGAGTAGGGGGGCATTGTTTAGATAAAAACGAAACCATATTTGTAAAATTTCAAAATTCTTTAAAAAATATGACGATGTCGGATTTTATCGGGTACGTTCAAAATAATAAAGATAGCAAGATTGAAGTTCTCGCTTTTGACCCGGTGAAAAGAAGAAGCGTATTTAGAGAAATTACTGCTGCTTCAGTCAGGCCGTATGCAGGGGAAATGTTTAATATCTTAACCGAAGACGGCCGGCATATAAAGGTAACCGATTTGCATCCGATGTTCATTTACCAGGATAATGCCTGGAAGTTAAAATATGCCAAAGAATTAGAGAAAGGCGATTACCTGCCTATATCTCTGGAATTGCCGGATTTTAGCCATCAGCATAGAGGAAAGTTAGAAATAGATATTTTGTCTGAGATTGCGCGCAAAGAAGAGCATTTAATAGATAAAATACGCGTCAAACCTTGCGGATTTTTATGGAAAGATTATGCCGCCCAGATAAAACAAGTATTACGTAGCTGCCATAAAAATAAATTACCTGATAGTTACTGGAATTATATTTCCTATAACGCATTGCCCTTAAAATATTTTTATCGATTGGATAAATTGGTTCCTATTGACCGGCGCACCTTAAAGTTAGTTACCGGGCGCGGTCCGAGCTTCAGTCAAATGCCGGCAGTAATCCCTGTAGATGAAAATCTCTGCCGCCTTATCGGTTATTATTTAAGCGAGGGCTGCTATACCAAAGATAAATCTGGCAGGATAAGGTTTAGTTTTAACCGTTCTGAAAAAGAATATATCCAGGATGTGGTTAATATTCTATCTGGGTTAGGGATAAGAAGTTCGATTTACGAATCTAAGGTATTTCATACATCCTGCATAAAGGTATCGTCTAATCTCTTTGCTTTTTTAATCTGTCATATATTGGGTTGCGGCAATAATTGCTATAATATGAAAATACCAGAGCAATTTTTCTCTCTGGATAAAGAGAAGAAAAAAGCCCTTCTAAGCGGCTTATTTCGGGGGGATGGCTGCGTAGAACATTTCTTTGGCAAATGGCGTTACCGTAAAAACGAAAAGGAGTATTTTCACCGCGTTAACACAGCTAATATATCTTTCTTTACCGCCAGTAAAGAGCTCTTTCAGCAATTAATTATTTTATTGCACGATTTAAATATTATCCCCGCCTTTAAAAAACGCAAATATTCAATTTCCATTTTTGGATATAGGCAACTCGCTTTTTTAAAAGATTTGTTTGACGGCAGGAAAAAAGAGGTTATTGAAAAATACCTGGAACTGAATAAAAATAGGCCACAAAATAAAACTTTTAAGAAAATCGATAAATTTGCCGTAGTCAGGATTAAATCTGTTTTGCCATCAAACGGTGATTGGGTGTATTCAGTTGAGACGGCAAAACCCCATACCTTTGTTACTTCTTATGGGGTTGTAGTACATAACTGTATTCCCAAAGACCCCCTTTATTTATTTTGGAAAGCCAGGCATTTCGGTTTCCGTTCGCAGTTTATAAAGCTCGCTTCCAATATTATAAGTAATATGCCCGCATACATTGTGGAAAGGTTATCAGAAATTTTAGAAGGAAAAAGAAATCTAAAGATAACCCAGGCAAAAATTATGGTTTTGGGAGTTACTTATAAAAAAGACATAAAAGACTTGCGTAAATCGCCGAGTTTAGACATTATTGAAATTTTACAGCAGAAAAAAGCAAAGGTGTGGTATTTTGATCCTTTAATCCCTTACCTTAAATTTAATCATATAAATTTAAAGTCAATCGCTTTGACAAAAGCTAACCTAAGAAAATTTGATTGCGTAGTTATTGCAACGGACCACAGCGCGATAAATTATAATTTCATACTGAAAAACTCAAAATTGATTTTTGATACGCGCAATAT
>QNCD01000024.1 GCA_003644385.1 Candidatus Omnitrophota bacterium | reverse complement strand
ATCTATGCCATACTAAGGCGCTTAAATAACAAGTGGGAGGATAAGCCATTAAAAGAATTTACACAATTTATTTGACATTACCTTTTGGAGTATAAAAAAGATTAAAATGAACATTAAGATTAAAGCCGATATTGCCCAAAATGGTACACAGGCATTAATTTTATTATAACTCTTTGTACAATAGGGATTTATATAGATACGGAAAGCGCTGGTTTCTCCGATTTTCTTAAGTCCGTAAGTTTTGACAGCACTGCCTACGACAGCCTCTTTATCAAGAATACTAAAAATAATTATCTTTGAGGATAAAAAAGGGTTAAAATCTGAAGGCGTTTTTATTTCCTGAAATAAGGCGTTTGCCGTGGGCCTTTGGGCAATAGCGGCAATAATCACCCCGACTAAATTAGACGTCGAATAAACTATTTCTTTGCTTGTCGAATTATTTCTTATAAAACCTGCCAAAGGCAGATACTCCCGCGGATACCAGATACGCTCACCCCGCTGCAATAGCATGCCTAAAAATGCCGAATCAAAGAACCTAATTTTACATTCAGTCTTATCGCTAACTAACGGCTTATCCAGATATATGGTGGGAGATATAAACAGAAAAAAAGATACTGTGCAAATAGCGGCAAATTTAAAGTATTTTTTATCCTTGAGCCTCTCGAGTAAAGCGGATAAGCTTAATGCGGAAAGAAAAATTATTGGCAGATAACCTTCTGCAGAAAAAAAACGGTAAGGATAAAGTAAAAAAATTAAGCTGCCGAAAAATAAAGCCGCAAAGATCAAATTCTTCCTTTTTTCTTTGAAAATTAAGAATAAAGCGTATCCAGCCAAAAGATAATCTATAATTTTTATCTGGGACCTATATCTTTCGATTATTTCGAATCCTAAATTTCCGATATTGTTAAAATTTGCTAATTGCATAACCAAAATAGGTAATGCTAACACCACGCCGCAAATAACTGTTAAAAAAGACATGTATCTGCGGTTGCTGTCTAGTAATCCGTAAAAAATAATACTTATCGCCAAAAACCAAGAAACACCTATATGCGTATAAAAACACAAAGCCAACAACAAACCTGACTGCAATAACCTGGCTCTTAATAACTGATCTAAAGCTAAAATAGCGAAAATTAAACCCAATGCCCCCGGAAGATGGTTTAATAAAGAGGAGTAAAATGAAAATGAAGAAAACGTCATAATTAAAATAAAAAAAGAAAGTTTACTATCAAAGTTCCTCCTGGCAAACCGCCATAACAAAATCAAGAATATTACCGGTATTATTGATTCGCATAATTTCGCCAATATGACAGGGCTTATCCCTGCCTTCATCAAGTTTGCCAGTAAAAGGTGAAAAAAAGGTGGGTAAATATGAGGCCTGCCTACAGGAGCATACTGCCAAAAATCCCAGGTGACATATCCGCCGGCCTGGTTAAATCCCCAGGCAGTAAGCAGATGGTAATATATGTCCATATATTGCGGCAAGATACTCCACTTTATAGCCTGCATCATGGCAAAACAGATAATAACGAGCCTCGCAAAAAAATCCCAGGAAAGAAGTTTCAAATCTTTTTTTAGCATAATTAATAATTAACCTTAATAAGCATCAACCCTTCTGCGGGCAACGTCGGTCCGGCTAATTGGCGGTTGCGGCTTCTTAATATCCTCTTCATATCTCTGACTTCTAACCTTCCTCTGCCAATTTCAAGAAGTGTGCCAGCAATATTTCTTACCATATTATATAAAAATCCGTCTGCTTCGATATCTATTCGAATAAAGCATCCGCTGCGTAAAACTTTTATTTTTTTTACCGTCCTGAGCGCACTTTTGGCCTTTCTGCCCGAAGCCTGAAAAGAACTAAAATCGTGCTTGCCCAGAAGCGCTCTTGCCGCCTTCTGCATCACTCCTACATTAAGCGAATAAGGATAAAAGTAAACCCTGTCCCTCATTAGTGCGGAGCGGAAAGAACGGTTGAGAATAGTATAAGAGTAGAGTTTTGATTTTGCATCAAAACAACTGTGAAAATCAAGGGATGCCTCCTCTATTTTAATAATTGCGATATCAGAGGGTAAAAGACAGTTTAGCGCCCATTGTAATTTTCTTAAAGAAATTTTTGAATTTGTCCTAAAATTAGCGACCTGCGCTTTTGCATGTACTCCGCTATCTGTGCGGCCTGAGGCAATAAGTTTTATTTTTTCACGTAATACTTTTTTTAGTATTCTTTCTATAGCCGCCTGAATAGTTTTTGCGCGTTTTCTGGTCTGCAGCTGCCAACCCTCATAGTTGGTGCCGTCGTATTCTATGGTCAACCTGATATTTCTCATTGATTGTGGTTATCTAATGACTTCTTCTGCGATTTGAACGGCGTTAAGGGCTGCTCCTTTAAGTAAATTATCGGAAACCACCCATAGCCATAGCCCGTTCTTAACGAAGGGGTCCCGGCGGATACGGCCAATAAAAACCTCGTCTTTTCCCTCTGCGTCTTTGGGCATCGGATAGAGGTTATTTTTAGGCTCGTCTATTACTTTTATGCCGGGAGAACCAGAAAGGATGCTTTTTACCTGTTGGCATTCGATTGGCTTTTTGGTCTCGATATAAACCGCCTCAGAGTGGCCGGTTCTCACCGGTACTCTTACTGTAGTGGCGGAAATCTTTATTTTATCATCATGCATAATCTTATGGGTTTCCCGCACCATCTTCCATTCCTCGCTGGTATAATCATCTTCGCTAAAAGTTCCGATATGCGGAAATACGTTATAGGCCAACTGTTGAGGCATGACTTTTTCAATGTCTGCCTGGACGTCTTTATAGTCGGATGCGGCAATCTTTTTGTTTTCTTCTCTTAATTGATCTACCGCCGCTCGCCCTGCGCCGGAAGCAGCCTGAAAAGTAGAAACAATCACCCGCTCTAAGCCGGCTTTTTTATAAATCGGCCACAGCGCTACTACCATCTGGATAGTAGAACAATTCGGGTTGGCAATGATCCCCTTTTGCTTTTTTATATCTTGGGCATTAACCTCAGGCACAACTAATGGAACATCGGGTTTCATTCTGAAATCCGCTCCGTTGTCGATAACCACTGCGCCTCTTTTTACGGCATCCGGCGCATAAGTTACTGCCGCACCCTTCTCGCCTTCGGTTCCGGCGAACAGGGCAATATCTATACCCTCAAAACCTTCAGGTGAAATTGCTTCTACCCGATATTTCTGTCTGTCGACTTCTATTTCACGTGCCGAGCGCGCAAAAACGCGCAATTCTCCCTTCGGAAAATTGCGCTGCTTTAAAACTCTAAGCATTTCAATTCCCACTGCGCCAACCCCGACTACAGCCACATTATATTTCTTCATCCAGCAATCTCCTAAAATTATATTATTTGCTAACGAGCCCCGTTTTATTATAAATGAAGCGCGGTTTTCAAGCGAATGGGGGTTTTAGCCAAAGCAGCTTGAGTATTTTTGGGAATCCGAACGCGGAAGCATTCGGACGGCGAAGATGTCTGAGCCCATCCTGGCGCGTGAGCGCCGACGGGGGCGAGTTCCGCAGCCGCCAAAAATACGAAAGACCTTTGGCATGCCCCGGAGGGGCAAAACCGACCTGAGCAAGAAAACCGTCAGGTTCATTTATCTATAGATTCTGAACTACCAAATCACCGACTTCAGAGGTCGAGTATCCCATTTTTCCCGCCCCCAGGGATTTTAACTTCTTCTGCACTACTTTTATTACCGCGTCCTCAACTGCCTTGGCTGCTTCTTCTTCGCCTAAAATTTCAAGCATCATGCCCGCAGCGCAAACCGCAGCTAAAGGATTAATTACATTCTTACCTGTATATTTAGGAGCGCTTCCTCCAATCGGCTCAAACATGGACACACCCTGCGGATTAATATTACCGCCGGCAGCAATACCCATACCTCCCTGGACCATCGCTCCCAAATCAGTAATGATATCTCCGAACATATTATCGGTGACAATCACATCAAACCACTCCGGGTTCTTGACGAACCACATTGTCGTAGCATCCACATGGGCGTAATCTGTCGTAATATCCGGATATTCCCTGGCTAATTCATCAAATGTTCGCTGCCATAAATCCCAAGCAAAGGTTAGAACATTGGTTTTCCCGCAAAGCGTAACTTTTTTCCTTTTATTACGCTTACGAGCATATTCAAAGGCATAACGGATACAGCGTTCAACCCCTTTTCTGGTATTATAAGAAATCTGGATAGCTACTTCGTCCTTTGTACCCTTGTTCTTAAATTCGCCCATACCTTTATATAACCCTTCAGAATTCTCGCGCACAACTACAAAGTCAACATCCTCTGGCTTTTTATCTTTTAAGGGGCAGAAAACGGCATTGTAAAGTTTCACCGGACGTAGATTTATATACTGGTCTAAGGAGAAACGCAATTTCAAAAGTATTCCAGTCTCTAAAATTCCGGGCTTTACCTCTGGATGGCCTATAGCACCCAGAAGTATAGCAGAATACCCTCTTAGCTCTTCGATATCTTTGTCTTCCAGAGTCTTGCCTGTACTAAGATAACGATCTCCACCAAAATCGAATATCTTAGTTTCGTATTTAAAATTATATTTTTTGGCTGCCGTCTCTAGTACTTTTAGCGCTTCCCGCACTACTTCCGGCCCTGTGCCGTCACCCGGAATAACTGCTATTTTATACATTTTTCTTCACCCAGTTAATTAGTCCGCCCTTTTTTACAATGCCTTGTAAAAATTTGGGAAAGGCCTGCGTTTTATATGTTTGATTGGTGCTTAGATTTTTTATTATACCATTAGCTAAATCTACTTCAAGCAAATCACCTGTCTTAATTTTATCTACTGAACCTGACTCTAAAAAGGGTAAACCGATATTAATCGCATTCCTGAAAAATATTCCGGCAAAACTTTTGGCTATAACCGCGGCTATCCCGCACCCCTTTAGCGCCCGCGGTGCGTGCTCACGCGAAGAGCCACATCCGAAATTTTTACCCGCAACTATAATATCGCCTTTATTCACTTTGGCAGAAAAATCAAAAGCGACGTTTTCCATGCAGTGCCTGCCCAGTTCCTGCTCATCAGTAGTAACCAGGTATTTAGCCGCAATAATATCGTCGGTGTTAATGTCGTTACCAAATTTATGAACTTTTCCTTTTAAAATCATGCTGCCTCACCGGGGTGGGTAATCCTGCCCTTGAGCGCCGAAGCCGCAGCAACTGCCGGATTTGATAAATATACAAATGACTTAGGGCTTCCCATGCGGGCAATAAAGTTTCTATTTGTAGTAGCAATGCAAACCTCTCCTTCTGCCAATATCCCCAGATGCCCGCCTAAACACGGCCCGCAGGTGGGGGTAGAAAATACTCCGCCAGCTTTCACAAAGATCTCAGCTATTCCTTCTTTTACCGCTTCAAGATAAATCTTTTGCGTTGCCGGAATAACAATTAAGCGTAATCCCGGCTTAATTTTCCTGCCTTTAAGAACTTTTGCTGCAATCCTTAAATCAGAAATCCTTCCGTTAGTGCAGGAACCGATAACCACCTGGTCGACTTTAGTATTTTTTAATTGGCTCACCGGTTTTACATTGCTGGGCAAATGCGGGCAGGCAACCTGAGGCTGGAGTTTCGAAACATCCCATTCATAAACCTTTTCGTAAACCGCATCTCTATCCGATTTATAAACTTTGAATTTGCGCGGTGCTGGCCTGACATATTTAAGTGTAATCCCATCCGGCTCAATCAATCCTGTGCGCGCGCCTGCCTCTATTGCCATATTAGACATTGCAAAGCGGTCATCCATAGGAAGCTTCTCTATAACCGGGCCGCTGAATTGCATCACCTTATACAATGCGCCGTCAACGCCGATTCTGCCGATAGTATAAAGGATCAGGTCTTTACCGCCCACCCATTTCGCTAGTTTTCCTTTATAAACGAACTTGATCGTCCCAGGCACCTTTAACCAGCATTTTCCGTCAATAAATGCCCTGGCTAAATCCGTAGAGCCAACACCGGTAGCATAACTTCCCAACGCCCCGTAAGTGCAAGTATGAGAATCCGCGCCGATTACCAGGTTGCCGGGTAAAACCAGTTTCTTCTCCGGCAGCAGCGCGTGTTCAATACCCATGCAGCCGACTTCAAAATAATTCTTTATTTTTTGCTCCCTGGCAAACTCCGCCAGAATTTTAGCCTGATTTGCACTCTTTAAATCCTTTGCCGGAGTAAAATGATCAGCTACCAAGGCAATCTTATTCCTGGCAAATACTTTCTTAATTTTTGCCTTTTTGAATTCCTCAATTGCCAAGGGTGCTGTAATATCATTTCCCAAGGCAAAATCCACTTTTGCCTCTACAAAATCACCCGGGGCGATATTTTTTAAACCGGTGTGCGCCAATAATATTTTTTCCGCGATAGTATAACTCATAGAAAACGTTTTGCGTTTTAAGCTGTAGTTTTGCTTTTTGATATTTGCGTTTTGCGTTTAATTATCCCTTGAATTTCTTTAGCGCAAGCGTGGCATTATGGCCGCCAAAACCAAGTGAGTTCGATAAAGCTACCTCTACCTTTACCTGGCGGGCGGTATTGGGAACATAATCAAGGTCGCATTCAGGATCGGGAAATTCGTAATTTATGGTAGGAGGTATAACATCGTCTTTTATGCTCAGACAGCAGGCGACAAACTCCACTCCGCCTGCAGCACCCAATAAATGTCCGGTCATGGATTTAGTGGAACTGACCATAACTTCTTTTGCGTGATCTCCTAGCGCCTTTTTTATAGCTATAGTTTCTACTTTATCGTTTAACTTTGTTGATGTACCATGAGCATTTATATAAACAACATCCCCGGGATTAAGTCCGGCGTTTTTTAAAGCCCGCTTCATAGATAAAGAGGCGCCGTACCCATCGGGATCGGGAGCGGTAATATGATAAGCATCACAAGACATACCATAGCCCACTATTTCCGCATATATATTTGCCCCTCTTTTTTTAGCATGCTCTAAAGATTCTAAAACTACTATGCCGCTTCCTTCAGCTATAATAAAGCCGTCGCGCTGGGCGTCAAAAGGACGGCTGGCTTTTTTGGGTTCGTCGTTTCTCTTGGAAAGTGCCCGTAATGCGCAAAAACCGCCCACCCCCAAATTAGTAATACAGCTTTCTGTGCCACCGGTAACCATTACCTCGGCATCACCGTGCTGAATAATCCTAAAAGCGTCTCCGATCGAATGGCTTCCTGAAGCGCAAGCTGTAGTCACGCAGGAATTAGGCCCTTTAAAACCAAACTGAATAGCGATATGGCCGCTAGCTTCGTTCACAATAAGCATAGGTATCAGAAAAGGTGTCAGCCGCGACGGCCCACTCTTGGCGAAAATATTGGTCTGCTCTTCCATAACATGGAGGCTGCCGATACCCGACCCAACCAAAACCCCGATGGAGTCTTTATCCTCCTTATCAAGATCTAACCCAGCGTCATTGACCGCCTGTTTTGCTGCGGCAACAGCAAGCTGCACAAACCTCTCCATACGCTTCATCTCTTTTGCGCTGACGCCGTAAGTAGAGAGATCGAAACCCTTGACCTCCCCGGCAATCTGGCTGTCAAAAAGAGAGACGTCTAAACAACTAGTCTTATCAATGCCGCACCTACCTTCTTTTAAAGCCTGCCAGTAAGAAGGTATATCGTTGCCTATGGGAGTAACCGCCCCTAAGCCTGTGACTACCACTCTTCTTTTTCCCATATTAATCCTAATAAAAATTACCCCGCCAGAGTAATGGCGGGGTAAAGTCAAAAAACGAATTTATATAAACTTTTAATTATTTCCTGCTTTTTCTTCAATGTACTTAACGGCTTGACCTACGGTAGTGATTTTTTCGGCATCTTCATCCGAAATCTCAATACCGAATTCCTCCTCAAGGGCCATTACCAACTCTACTGTATCAAGAGAATCTGCCCCTAAATCATCGATAAATGAGGCTTCAGGGGTTACCTCCTCAGGCTTGACTCCCAATTGTTCCACAATGATTGATTTTACCTTATCTTGAACTGCCATTCTCTTCTTCCTCCTTTTATTGCTAAAAACGCTAAATAGATTTCATAAAAACTTTTTAGCGCCTCCAGCATTAAACCATAACCATACCGCCATCAACTATTATTGTCTGACCGGTAATATACGCCGCTTCTGCTGATGCCAAAAATTCACAAAGAGCCGCCACATCCTCAGTGCTGCCAAACCTGCCTAAGGGAATTGCCGCTTTCATTTTCTCTTTAAGCTCCTCTGGCAACTTTGCGGTCATTTCTGTTTGAATAAAGCCAGGGGCTACGGCATTAACATTGATGTTGCGGCGGGCTAATTCCTTAGCTGAAGTTTTAGTCAAGGCAATTATTCCTGCCTTGGAAGCGGAATAATTTGCCTGGCCGGGATTACCGATTATGCCAATGATCGAAGCAATATTTACAATACTGCCGCTATGCTGCTTAACCATTACTCTGGATACCGCCTTAGTGCAATTAAAAGTCCCTTTTAAGTTCACTTTTAAAACGGCATCCCACTCGCTCTCGCCCATGCGCATCAAAAGTTGATCTCTGGTTATGCCCGCATTGTTAACTAATATATCAACCTTCTTAAATTTGTCAAGAATTTTATTTAATCCTTCGCTTACTTTTTCATAATCCGTAATATCTACTTCCTGGCCTAAAAAAGACCTTCCTGTTGCTTCGATTTCCCGGGCCAATTCCTGGCTTGCCTCTAAACTCACATCCCAAACAACTATATCGGCTCCAGCCCTGGCAAAGGTCAAAGCAATCTGCTTACCTATGCCTCTGGCGCCCCCTGTAATCAAAGCTACTTTGTCTTTAAGGCGCATTTTTTATCTCCTTATTTTCTAAATTGGAAATGTCTTGGCTTTTTTCTATATTTTTCACTTCTGCTTTTTCGCTGATACGCCGCATCAAGCCTTTCAACACTTTTCCCGGCCCGAATTCAATGAAATTATTTACTCCTTTAGATAACAGTAAGTTCATTGAATCTTCCCAGAGAACGCTATTGGCCACCTGCCGGATTAGGTTATCTTTAATTTCTTGCGGATTACTGACAGCATCTGCAGTAACATTACTGATTACTTCGAATGCCGGTTTATTTATTTTAATTTTCTCCAACTCTCTAGATAATCTTAAAGAGGCGCCTTTCATAAAAGAAGAATGAAAAGCACCGCTTACCTCCAAAGGAATTACTCTTTTTGCGCCTGACTGTATTGCTAACTTAGCTGCCTCTTCGATTTCTGCCCTGCCCCCTGAAATTACCACCTGTGCCGGGCAATTTACATTAGCAACCTCAACCTTTGCCTGCTGACAGATTTTTTTTATCTCATTTAAACTCAACCCGATAACCGAAGCCATTGAGCCGGGAAATTTTTTGGCTTCTTCCTCCATAAATTCCCCGCGTTTTCTTACCAAATATACAGCATCCTCAAAACTCAACGCCTCTGCAGCGACTAAGGCAGAATATTCACCCAAGCTTAATCCCGCAGCATATCTTAAGGCTTGTGATTCCTGGTTTGCAACCGAATTATATGCCTGCCATGCTGCAATACTCATTGTCAATATCGCAGGCTGGCAATTATTAGTTTTGGTTAATTTTTCCGGCGGCCCTTCAAAACAAATTTTTGACAAAGAAAAGCCTAAAACCGCATCTGCTTTGTCAAAGACTGCTTTACTTTGCGGGAAAGCCCCGTATAAATCCTTCCCCATGCCTACGAATTGCGCGCCCTGGCCGGCGAATAAATAACCTACCATTTAATCACACACGCTCCCCAAACCAGTCCTGCTCCGAATGCATCCAATACCACAATATCGCCTTTTTTAATTCTGCCTTCTGTTAGCGCATCGCACAAAGCAGTAGCTGCAGAAGCCGAAGACATATTCCCGTACCTTTGAATATTAAGGTAAACCTGATCCATCCTTAATCTTAACCTCTTAGCTACTGCCTGAATTATCCGGATATTAGCCTGGTGGGGAACGAGTAAATCTACATCCGAAGAATTTAAGCTTGCTTTTTGCAAGGCAAGTTCTGCCGCCTCAACCATAAGATTTACCGCGTGTTTAAATAATTCATTACCGCGCATCTTTATATAATGCATTCTTTGCTCTACTGTCTTTTGTGAAGCAGGCATTCTTGAGCCGCCGGCAGGAATTTTGAGCAATTCTTCAAAAGAACCGTCTACACCTAAATGGCTGGCAAGTATGCCTCCGGATTGGACTTGCGACACTACTGCAGCTGCTGCTCCGTCGCCAAATAAAACACAGGTATTTCTATCCTGCCAGTCAGTAATAGAAGATAAAACCTCTGAACCTACTACCAAAGCATTTCTATAACTGCCGCCGGCGATAAACTGTTGAGCTGTAACAAGAGCATAAATAAAACCTGCGCAGGCAGCAGCAATATCAAAACTTACTGCATTTTTGGCTTTTAGTGCGCTCTGCAGAAGACAGGCAACCGAAGGAAATTGCATATCCGGAGTAATTGTCGCTACTATTATTAAATCCAGGTCTTCGGGCTTTAATTTTGCATCTTTTAAAGCTTTCTCGGAAGCCTTTATGGCTAAATCAGAAGTAGCTTCATCCTTTGCTACCAGCCTTCTCTCTTTGATGCCCGTGCGCGTGGTTATCCATTCATCAGAAGTATCAACCATTCTTTCCAGATCCGCATTAGTCAATACTTTTTTCGGTAAATACTCTCCGATTCCGATAATTCCTACTTTTTTCATAATCTCTTTTAGCGCATCTTAGCCCTTAATCGCCTCCAGGACTTTTTCGTTAAATTTCCGCTCAACTTCTTCCTTAGCCACGCGAATCGCATTTTTAACTGCCTTTAGGTTGGAACGGCCGTGGCCGATAATCACTATGCCGTTAACGCCCAATAAAGGAGCTCCTCCGTATTCGGCATAATCTATATCTTTCTTCAACCTCCTAAAACTAGGTATCAAAAATAATAAACCGATTTTTCCAAGCATGCTGTTTAAAAGATATCTCTTCAATAAAACCATAAATGTTTCACTGACACCCTCGGAAACCTTAAGCACAACATTACCTACAAAACCGTCACATATAACTACATCGCATTCACCGCTAAAAATGTGTTTGCCTTCAATATTGCCGATAAAATTAAGCCTGCTTTTCTGCAAAAGTTCATGGCATTCCCGGACAAAATCGGTACCCTTAGCCTCTTCCTCCCCGATATTAAGTAAACCAACAGTAGGATTGGCTTTATTCATAATATAACGCGAATATACGTCCCCCATTATACCGTACTGCAATAGTTGTTTAGGCTTAGGATCGATATTAGCGCCGACGTCGATAATTAAAGAGGTGCTTTTCTTCAAATTAGGCGTAAGTATAGCTATACCCGGCCTCTCAATGTCCGGCAGGAGCCCTAAACTTAAAGCAGCGGCGCAAACTACCGCACCGGTATTGCCGGCGCTAAAAAAAGCATCGGCCTTACCTTGCTTTACCAGATCCAAACCCAGCACAATTGAAGATTTTCTTTTTCTTCTGACGCTCGTTGCCGCAGACTCAGACATCTCGATTATTTCCGGAGCGTTACAGACAGAGATACTATTGCCCTTATGACGGTATTCCTTCAAGAGCAAATTTATCCTGGCCTCGTCTCCCACGAGGATTACATCTACTTTATATTCCTTTATGGCCGCAACCGCTCCTCCTACAACTACTTCTGGAGCATTATCGCCGCCCATTGCATCTACCGCTATTCTCATACTATTGACTTACGATGAAGCGCTTTCTTAACTATAAGCCTTTCTTTTTCTTTTTTTCTTTCTTCTTGATTTCAATAGCCTGCTTACCGGCATAATAACCGCACACCCCGCAGACTTGATGCGCAATTTTGGGATTTTTACATTGTGGGCAGGGAATAAGGTTTAAACCGGATAGTTTCCAGTGCGTCCTGCGTTTTTTTCCGCGTGTCTTTGAGTGTCTTCTCTTAGGTAGTGGCACTTATTTCTCCTTTCGTTACTTATAATTTATTTTCGGCATTTACATTCGCCTTCGTTTAAATTTTCTCCGCAGTCGGGACAAAGGCCTTTACAATCCGGCCTGCATAAAGTTTTTATCGGATAATCCAAAATTACTTCCTGCTTAATCTCAGGGTCTAAATCAATAATAGGCTGAGATTTATTGGCCTGGTAATTAAATCTTAATTTTTTCTCTAAATCTATCTCAAAGTCATTAAGGCAGCGGCTGCATTTCATTTTTAACTTACCGCTTAAATAAACATCTATCGTAACGGCATTGGTGATCATAGAAGCAGCAGCTTTTATTATCAATGGCCCTTTTAGAGCCACTACTTCCGTTGCCAAATCCTCCCCCAGAGAATCCATTTTTTCTTCTAATGAAAAACCCTCAGCCGGTATGCGGTTAATATCTATTTTCATAATTATTAATAAAAATCAGGAAGATTTGTAAAGTTTATTTTTCAGCGCTTTTTCTACAAAATCGGGTACAAAATGAGACAAGTCTGCGCCCAAAGAAGCAGCTTCCTTAAGGAGGCTTGAGGAAAGATAACTGTATGATTCCTGCGGCATAAGAAAAATGGTTTCAAGTTGTGGTGCGAGTTTTCGATTAGTCAGGGCCATTTGAAATTCATATTCAAAGTCTGAAATCATCCGCAGCCCTCTTATAATAACCTTAGCCTTTTTTTTACTAGTATAATCAATAACCAAACCATCAAAGTCTTCTATTATTAACCCCTCTATATCATCCCGGCTAGCCCTCTTAATCATCTCTACCCGCTCTTCTACGCTAAAAAGGGGCTTTTTACGCGGATTATGTGCCACGGCAATGATTACTTCCGAAAAAATCTCCTGGGCCCGTTTTATAATATCTAAATGGCCGTAAGTAATCGGATCAAAACTGCCCGGATATACCGCTTTTTGGCACATCGATTAAATTCAACCAACCTTTCTATAAAACGAAAGGAGAGTATCTGCGTACCTGGCTTCTTTGAATAAATGCAACTCACCTATTTTTTTAGGAAGGCAATCTTTTTTAAAATGCTGTGCAATGATAAAACCATTGGGCGTTAATATATCATAAGCACTCAGGGTTTGCAAGGTTTTTTTTGCCAGTGAGTTAACCAGGCTCTTGCTTTGTCCCGAGCGTAAGCGAGGGGCCAGGCCCTTGTAATAAGGAGGATCCAGAAAAATAATATCAAATTGGCGGTTATCGCGGTAGAAATCTTTTATGGTTTTATCGACTTCTGAAGGATAAATACTGCAGGCGGCCGGTTTTAAATATTCGATATTTTTGCTGATAGCCTTAAGGCAATCGCGGCTGCATTCAACAAGGGTCAACTCAGATACGCCCCTAGAGACAGCTTCAAAACCGATTGCTCCTGAACCGGCAAAAAGTTCAAGAAAAGATAATCCCTCTATATCTCCCAGAATATTAAATAGGGCCTGCCTGACTTTATCCTGGGTAGGCCGTATTCCGCTGGGCATTTTTATTATTCTGCCTTTATATTTTCCGCTTGTAATACGCATAATTTTTTGGATTTTTAGCCTATTAAGATTAATTTCTCATATTCAGGAAATCTCTGTAATAACTTTTCTCTCAGGAGGACATTCTGCTTTAGTTCAAGCCGCGAATCAACAGCTAAAAGCCTTGCCGCTTCTTCTCTTGCCTTCTTTAATAATTGCATTTGCGTAAGAGGGTTGGCAATTTTTAATTCGCTTAGGCCATGCTGCCGCCGACCGAAAAATTCACCCGGGCCCCTGATCTTTAAATCTTCTTCGGCAATGCGAAATCCGTCGCTGTAACGTACCATCGCCTCTAAGCGCTGCCGCGACTGAAAGGTGGGAGCATCAGAAATTAAAATACAAAAGGATCTTTCGCTGCCTCTTCCTATTCGGCCGCGCAATTGATGCAGCTGGCTTAAGCCAAAACGTTCTGCGTTCTGAATTAATATACAGGTAGCGCCTCTGACATCAATACCTACCTCCAGGACAGTTGTAGAAACTAAAATATCCAAATCTTTATTTTTAAACTTAAGCATTACCTTATCCTGTTCCTCCTGCTTCATTCTGCCGTGGATAAGGCCCAACCGGAACTCTTTAAACTCCCTCTTCTTAAACTGGGAAAACATTTTTTTCGCTCCGTCAATATCCAAGGCGTAAGACTCCTCAATTACCGGATAAACGATGTATGCCTGATTGCCTTTTCTGATCTCTTCCTTTACTATGTCATAAGCACTTGATTTTTGGTCCTGGTTAAAAAGAAGCGTCTCTGTTTTGCCGCGGCCCGGCGGTAGTTGGTTTATGACCGAAATATCTAAATCTCCGTATAGAGTAATTGCCAGGGTGCGAGGAATGGGGGTAGCGGTCATAATCAGAACATCGGCATTAGCGCCCTTTCTGGGTAGAAGCGCCCTCTGGCCTACGCCAAATTTATGCTGCTCATCTATTACCACTAATCCTAAGTTTTTAAACTGAAGATTCTCCTCAAGTAAAGCATGTGTGCCAATAACCAGTTCGATTTTACCTTCCTTTATCTCCTGATAAACCCTTTCTTTTTGTTTTTTTTCTAAGCTGCTTGTGAGTAACCCAATCTTGATTTTATTAACTTGTGACTTGTGGCTTGTGACTTGTGACCTTATCTTATCATAATGCTGCTTTGCTAAAATCTCTGTAGGCACCATGAAAGCCGCCTGGAACCCGCCTTGAACAGCGATAATTCCGGCGATAGTTGCCACTATGGTCTTGCCGCTTCCTACGTCACCCTGCAATAACCTCTGCATAGCAAAAGGCCTGGCCATGTCAAATTTAATCTCAGCGAGCGCCTTTTCCTGCGCCGTAGTCAAGGTAAAAGGTAAAGCGTCTATGAATTTACTTACCAGGCTCCTGCCTAAATCATGGGCAATGCCGGGCCTCTCCCTTTTTTTTATTTTTCGTAGCGCCAGGGGAATTTGAAAAATAAAAAATTCCTCAAAGGAAAGCCTGCGGTAAGCCTCTTTTTGCAAATCTTCGTCCTGTGGAAAATGAATATTGATTAGGCTCTGCGCAAGATTCAAAAGTTTGTTTCTGGACCTGATATCGTAAGGCAGGAATTCTTTTATTAAAGAAAGATAATTATCTAAGGCTGATTTAATAATCAGCCGGAAGGCACGCTGGCTCAGCCTTTCAGGTAAAGAATAAACCGGAACTATCCTGCCGGTACTTAAAAAAGTATCCTTCTGCGTATCGATAATCTCAAATTCTGGCGAATTCATTTGCAGGCGGCCGCTATAGCGCTGGACTTTACCGTATAATATCAAAGTCTGCCCTACTTTAAAATAATTTTTCAGATACGCCTTGTTAAACCAAACGCAGAATATCTTTGCGGTTGCATCTTCTACGGCAATTTCAAAAATATTGAATCTCTGCCTTTTCCAGGATTGCCTCAGCCCCACAGCTAAAATCTTCGCTTTAATAGTTTGAAACTCACCCTCTTTAAGTTGCGAAATGCTTAAGAATTTTGTGCGGTCTTCGTATCGGCGAGGGAAATAATATAATAAATCCTCTACGGAATTTATTCCTAATGAGCTAAGAGACTGCGCTCTTTTAGGCCCTATACCTTTTAAATACTGAACGGGGGTATCTAACCTCTTCTGCATTAAAGAGTAATCCGGGGGGATTCTTTACCCGGTTCTTCCTCGGATAAAAAAGGTATTTCTTCCGGCAGTTTTTCGGGCTGGTTTTGCCCCTCTTTGACTATTACCAGGAATTCTTCGCTGAAATAATTTTTTCCTCTGACTTCTATACTCGCTGGCTTTATTTTATACTCACCTGCTTTCGGGCAAGATAAAACAAAGCTATAAACTACCACGGTCTTAATACCGGTCTTGGTGAAGGAAATATTGGAAGAATGTCCGTGTGAAACAATGGAAAGACCAGAAAATTCAGCCAGCTTGGGCGTAAGCATGCTTCTTTCTTGGCTTGAGACCGTAAGCTTATAATTCAAAAGGTCATCGGTAGTCAAAACGGTCTTATCCACTTCTGCTTTAATTGAAACTTCCGCAAAAGCTGTTTTAGAAAAGATAAAAATCAATGCTATCAATAAAACTATATTTTTCATTTTTAGCGCTCTTGTCTTATTTAAGATAAGCCTTGATTATTTTTTGCTCCACTATAGGCCTGTTTTCTGTGCTTGTAGAAGCGCTCTCTATCCGCTGCACCACTTCAAAACCAGAGACTACTTCACCAAAGATAGTATGCTGCATATTTAACCATGGAGTAGCAACCGTAGTAATAAAAAATTGGCTTCCGTTTGTATTTGGGCCGGCATTAGCCATAGCAACCAATCCTGGACGGTCAAATTTAAGGTCTACATGGACCTCGTCTTGGAAAGGTTCTCCCCAAATAGATTCGCCCCCCATACCCGTACCCGTGGGATCTCCGCCCTGAATCATAAAATCTTTGATTACTCGGTGGAATATTAACCCGTTATAATAGCCCTTGTTCACTAACTTGATAAAATTCTCGCATGCCTTGGGTGCTGCCTCAGGCATCAGTTTAATTTCGATTGCCCCCTGGTTTGTTTCTAAAACTACGTTTTTATTTTTCATCTCTTGGGCTCCTTGGGAGATAATTTGTATGGAAAATATTGAAAATAAAATAATCAAAAAAATCTTGGAAAAACGCAAATTCATTTTTCAGACTCCTGTTTATTATATGTTTATTATACTGCCTAGCAAAAAAAACCCAAGCAGTTTTTAAGACTTACCCTGCCTAAGAAATCCACTTAAATATAAATCCCAGCCCTTTTAAAGGGCTGGGATTATAAAAATGCTTTCGATAAAATTATTCCTGGCGATCAGCACTTTTTATGCCGCTGCCAAAACCGCTAAGCTAATCTCCGTACACAATTGTAGTATATTCACCGATTACTCCCAATATATTTTTGGATTCATAATCGATGTATTTGATCCTGGTTATCCTGCCGTTATCCATAGCCGCCTTGATACTTGCATCGCCCGTAGCAACCAATCCGAGAACAGAAGTAGCTTTGGCAACGCCGACCTTTGAATAGGAACCCGGTTCACCGACACCTACCGGTGATTTGATTTCGGTATAAATCATTCCCATCGGATAAGGTGTTGCGCAGCCTGTCAAGAGTAAGCCCGAAACCATAATTACCAATAAGCAATATACAGCTGTCTTCATATTCCCCCTCCTTTCCGTTTGCCGTTCTTTCGCAAAAAAGAACTTGATTTTTATCAACTCCTCTCGGTATAAGGTGTAATTTAGGAACTAAAACTTTACACCCACTTTTTCAAACCGAAAGGAGTCAGTTATGCCTAAAATTGTT
>QNCD01000023.1 GCA_003644385.1 Candidatus Omnitrophota bacterium | reverse complement strand
GGCGTACTCCTTTCTCTTTAGGGCTACAAAATAGCCCGGGGTTAATAAAATATTATTAAGAGAAGGATACGCCTTTTTAATTGCTATTTCAAAGAGAATTTACACAAGATTGAGTATACTACCCAGTTTCAAGGGTTATAATTTCGATGCTGTTGTAACTCTTTATCTAGCAACAGCTAACTTGAGATAGAAACGTCCCCAATTTAAAAATGTTTACTTTTTGGGATTTTTTGTTATAATGAATTCTGTTGGAAAGATGTATACAAAATTTTACGGATTAAATGAAAGGCCCTTTAACGTTACCTCAGACCCTGCTTTTTTTTATCTAAGCAGAAAGCACCAGGAGGCATTGGCGCACCTCTATTACGGGATATCCCAGAGAAAAGGCATCCTGGTGGTAACCGGAGAAATCGGTACCGGCAAGACTACCCTCTGCCGGTTTTTTCTTAACAAGATAAGCGAGAACATTAAAACCGCATTTATACTGAACACTTTTTTCTCGACTAACGAACTACTGGAGGCGATAGTAAAGGATTTTGGCATTACTGCCTGGCAGAGGTCAAGCCTTTCTTTTATTAACGAGCTGAATAAATTTTTATTAAAGGAAAGCAGAAACGGCAATAATGTGGTTTTGATTATCGATGAGGCGCAGAATTTAAGCGAGGAGCAGTTGGAGCAGGTGCGCCTGCTTTCAAACCTTGAGACCGAAAAAGATAAATTAATCCAGATTGTCCTCAGCGGCCAGCCTGAGCTGCATCAAAAACTTAATTTGCATAGCCTCAGGCAGCTCAACCAGAGGATAATGGTCAGGTACCATATTAGCTCTCTGGAAGAAGATGAGGTCAGGTCTTATATAGAACACCGCCTGCAGATTGCAGGCAGCAGTAATGAATTGCACTTTAACGATGAGGCAGTCTCTAAAATCACCAGTTTTTCAAAAGGTGTGCCCCGGTTAATCAATATCCTCTGCGACCGCGCGCTTTTAGCCGGCTTTGTAGAAGAGAAGCACACAATAGATTTACCTATTGTTGATAAGTGTATCCGGGAAATCAATAACCATAACCAGAACTAAGGAAAGTAAAATGAGCATAATTTATGACGCATTAAAAAAAGTAGAAAAAGACGTATCAAAGGGCCAGGATTTTAAAGAGCAGAAGCCTTCTGCGCGCTATAAAATTTATCTACTCTACGGCTTAGTGTTATTTGCCGGCATTTTTGCGGCATTGGCGATCTTCAGGTTTGTCTCATCGACAGCAGAGAAGAAAATAGCTTCTTCTAATGAAACTCCTTCAACAATCAGCATTGCTTCTTCCGGCGTTCCCCAGCAGGCTCTGCCTGCGCCTTCAGAGGGGCCTATGGCAGTAACCAGGTTGCTGCAAAAACCGCTTCCCAGCCTTGTTTTAAACGGGATATTCTTTGCAAAAGACGGAGCTTATGCCCTGATAAATAACCGTATTGTCAGAAAAGGCGGGGAAATTGAGGGTGCAAAAGTTGAATCTATAACTTCTAACAGCGTAGAATTAAGTTACGCCGGTGAGACTTTTACACTTTCTACTATACCCGATTAGCTTAATTTGCCATCCTTGATGCCACTGCTTTTTTAATTACCTTTAAAGGTACTCCGCTTACAATTTTAGTTTTACCTATGTTTTTAAGCAGGACCAGGCGGTTTTTTGCTCCGATAAATTTCTTATCGCGATAGAAAGCAGTGAAAAGCTTTTTTATTTTAATCCCTTTGATTGCGGTAGGCAGGCCAAGCTGTTTAATAAGTTTTTCCAGCCGCAGGCAAACCTTTTCATTAACCATGCCCAGAGACTTGCTGATATCGCAGGCTACCAGCATTCCTATTGCTACTGCCTCCCCGTGATTATAACCTTTGTATCCTGAAGCTGCCTCAATTGCATGGCCGATACTGTGGCCGAAATTTAAAATTGTGCGTATGCCTTTTTCTTCTCTCTCGTCCCTGCGCACAACCTCTGCCTTGATTTTACTGCAGGCGGCAACGATAAATTCTAATTTTTTTTCTTTCAAAGAGAGAATTTTTTTATAATTTTTTTCTATATAAAGAAAAAGCCCGCGGTCTTTAATCATCCCGTATTTAACCACCTCTGCCAGGCCGCTTTTTATTTGCCGGGGGTTTAAGGTTTTAAGCAGGGAGACATCGCTAAAAACCAGCTTCGGCTGGTAAAAGGCACCTACCAGGTTTTTCCCTTCGTTAAGATCCACCGCGGTTTTCCCTCCAATAGCAGAATCAACCTGGGCTAATAATGTGCTGGGTACTTGTACGTAAGGCAGCCCTCTTTTATAAATTGAAGCCACAAAACCGCTTAGGTCGCCGATTACGCCTCCGCCGAAGGCAATAATGAAAATACGCTTTTTTTTATCGTATTTTGCCAGCTCCCGGATTATTGAATAGGCCTGTTGAATGGATTTACTTTTTTCGGAATCCGGCACCAGTTTGAATTTTATGCTCAGTCCTGCATTAAGCAAAGAAAAGGCTAATTTATTGCCGTATTTCTTCTTAAGGAAAGCGTTAGTGATAATATAAGCGTTTTTGCCGATACCCGACTTTATTAAGGTAGCTCCTAAAGCCTTCAGCAGGTTATTTCCTACTAATATGTCGTAAGAGTTTTTTTTCAGATTAAGTTTTATTTCCTTCATCTTTTAAAAAGGAAGCAGCATAAGCCCCAAGATGAAATTTAATAACGGGATTACTATAGCGTTGATTACGCCCAGGGCTATGAGGGCAATCAGAATAATAAATCCATAAGGTTCAATTGATGCGTAACTGTATGATAATTTTTCCGGAAGAAGACCTATAAGAATCCTTGAGCCGTCCAGCGGAGGAATAGGAATAAGATTGAATATGGCTAATAAGAGATTGATCATGATTAAGTTTACAATCAGGTGGGTGAGCAGGGTTTGGGCAGGCAGGATTCTTAAAAATAAACTTAATGTGAAGGCAAAGGCAAAATTAGCTAATGGACCGCTGGCGCCGATCCAGATGATATCTTTTTTAGGGTTTCTTAATGCACGGTAGTTTATCGGCACTGGTTTTGCCGCGCCAAAGACAAACTGCCCGTGAGTAGTTATAAAAAGCAAAAGCGGTAGAATCAGCGTTCCCATGGGGTCAATGTGTTTAAGCGGGTTAAGCGTAAGCCTGCCGGAATTTTTAGCGGTAGCGTCCCCCAGTTTATATGCTACCCAGCCGTGAGAAAACTCGTGTGCGCTCATCGCCACTAGCAAGAGCGCATATAAAAGAAGGAAATCAAGAAGCTTCAATTTATCGGCCCTATCCTCTCTACCTCTAGAATTGAAGTATTTCCATAAGGTTCGGCTGATCTTGCTCCTACTTTGACCCTTTTATTTTTATAATCACTAAGCAGTTTCCCCTCGCCTTTTAATAAATAAACTTCTTTATCGTCAGTAATAAGCTTATACCTGGCTATGGTGGTAATAAACTTGGGCTTTATTACTCCCTCAATTAATATCTTTGGCTCTTTACTAGCGGCTTCTTCGGCCTTTTCTTTTTCTTGCTCTTTAGCGGCCAAGACTTCCTTTTTTAATTGCTCTGCAGGAATTTCTTCCAAAAACTTTTTGTGTATCCAGGCAAAAGTATTATTCACCGGCTTGATCTGGTACCAGTCCCCTTCCGCCTTGATCACTTCGACAGTTTCTCCTTCGCTGATCCTGCCTAATATCTCGGCTTCCAGGTTAGGCTTAAGCCGGATATTGACCTTGTCTCTTATGAGTTTGGCTTTGTTGTTTTCCACAACGCCGAGCATATCTTTATGGATATAAGAGGGCGCGCATTCGGGTAATTTTATTTTATACCAGTTATATTTTTCGGAAACAGCTTCAATGCGCTCTCCTTTATTTACACTACAGATTACTTCCGAGCCGACTGTGGAGTCAGCGCGCACATTTATCCCGTTTTCAGTAACATATCCGGTAAAGGGAAAGTTTTGTTCGGCTAGAGCCATAGAGAGAAAGATGCTCTGGCATAAAAATACCGCAAGTATAATAATTGATTTTTTCTTCAAATTCTCCATAAAGCTTATTTTTTCTCCTGTTCTTTTGCAGGTGCTTTTGCCTGGGCTTTTGACTGTTCTTTTTCCTGTTCTTCTTGCGCCGTGGCACCGGCTGCGGCTGCTTCGGCGGCAGCTGCCTCTTCCGGCTTTTCGGCTTTTTCTTTCTTGATCTTTAGCCTGACGGTCTTGATTTTAGGAAGGCCGCAGACACTATCTCCGGGTTTCCACTTTTCTTTATCGAACATTGTTTTTAAGCGTTCTCTTCTTTTTAAGACCGATCTTTGTTTTTTGTCCTTATCGGATATTTTTAATGTTGGATGCATTCCCATAGTATTATAACCTCCTTATAAAACAATCAGCGTACTTGTTTCTCAATGTAGGTAGCAGTGATTCTGCTGCCTGGCGACTGACAAATGAGCCAACGCAGACAACTATGTGTTTTCCTTTAGGCATGACTAGTACGATCATGCCCTGTTTTTTTAATTTCTCGGCTTCTGCCTCTGCATGGGCGCGGATTGAAAATGAAGCTACTTGGATTGTGAATCTATTGCTTTGCCCCTTAGGTTCTGTCTCCTGCGTCAGCTCTGTTTTGGGCTCAGCTTTAACCCGAAGCGGCTCTGTGGCTTCGGGTTCAGATAGTGACTCAGAAAGAGCCTGCGTTTGACTTACCTGAAGAGGCATAGGGGTTTTTGAAAGAGAAATATTTTTTCCTTTTTCTACGCCGATACAAAAAGAAATTATTGCGGTTACAAAAAGAGCAATAACTATAAAAATAAACTTCTCATGCGGTAGGATATATTTGGCGAAAAAACTCGCCTGCCTATGCTGTATCGGCTCAAAGTTTTGTTCTGAATCCGAAAATAATTCTAACTGGTTCATCTCGTCCTTGCGCATGAATCTTTTAACTAGGCATATTTAAGTTTTATTTTTTTTATTACTTTTAAAAAAGACTCGACTACCTTAGGGTCGAATTGAGTACCGCTTTTTTTCTTTATCTCTTTTATTGCCGAACGGATATCTTTTCTCTCCCGGTACGGCCTTCCGTATACCATTGCTTCAAATGCGTCCGCCACTGCCATAATCCGCGCTCCCAGGGGGATCTGGCCTTTTTTCAGCCTTGAAGGATAACCTGTACCGTCATATTTTTCATGGTGGTACATGATTATAGGCAAAACCGGTTTAAGCGCCTGGAGGTGGCGTAATATCTGTGCGCCTTTAACAGGATGATTTTTTATAATCTTAAGCTCTTGCGATGTTAGTTTTGTAGTTTTTGTAAGTATTTCTAATGGGATATCTACTTTTCCTGTATCATGGAGCATGCTGGCGAATTTTAAACTTTCGATTTGCCTTTCGCTCAAACGCATCTGGTGGCCAATTGCCGATACCAGGCGACTGAAATACGGGGAATGCGTATATTCCTGGGGAATGCGTGTATCCAAAAGCGTAACCAGAGACTTTATGCTGCCTAAAACAAGCTTATGCTGCTCTTCATAAAGCTGCAGGTTTCTTATACCAACCACTGCCTGTTCGCCAATGACCATGAGCATTTCCTGGTCAAATTTATCAAAGGCCGCAGAGGATTTGTTGCGTTGGACTAATATCAGGCCCATCAGGTCTTCACATACAAGAGGAATGCCCAGGAGCCGTGATTTTTTTATCGATGAAATCGACTTTACAATTCTTTTTACTCGGCTGTCCGCAAGCTTTACCTTTTTATCTACCAGACTTGCTTTTTTGCCGTTTGTGGTGCATTTAAGGATTGAGTATTCATAGCTGGGGTCTAACAGCAATACTATGCTTGTCTGGGAGTGGAATATCTGGCAGATCAGGCGGCTTAACCGTACAACCAAATCCTTAAGGCCGAAGGTGGAATTAATCAGGCGGTAAACGCTGTGCACCGCGGAGATTAAAACATTATACTTTTTCGTATGGTGCGAATAACTTTTTATATTCATCTAAGGCATACCTGTCCGTCATCCCCGCGATATAATCGCAAATCCCACGCCTTAATCCTTCCTTGCGTATATTTTTCTGAATTGCCAAAGGCAGGGCGCCGGGATTTTTCAAGTAAAACTTAAAGAGTTCTTTTATAAAGCGCTTGGCTTTATTCGACATCCTCATCACGCGGTAATGTTTATATAAGTTTTCCAGTAAGAATGCGCGCATGGGTTTACGTAGGCGCTGCACTTGCTTGCTAAACACAACTATTTTACAGTCTAATTTCTTTATTTGCAAATAAGATTTTATTTTCAGTTTTTTTAATATTTTTTCCGTCTCTTCTATTATATCCGTAACTTGCATATTAATCAATGATCTTATAATTAAATATTTTCTTTTTTCCGGGTTCGACTGAGAGCCGCCCCTGGCTATATTTTTGCTTATATTCTTCCAGATCGGCAGTTTATTTAGCTCTTCTTCGTTTAAAAGCCCGGAGGTGATTCCGTCGTCAAGGTCATGGTTGTCGTAGGCTATTTCATCGGCGATATCTACTATTTGCGTCTCCAGGTTCGCTGTTTCCTCAGGGGCAAGTTCTTTTATTTTAACCGATTTATCAAAATGCGAAGAGTGCTTTACGATACCTTCCCTTACCTCCCAGGTTAAATTAAGGCCGGGAAAATCAGGGTACCTTTCTTCAAGGACATCTACTACTCTTAAGCTATGCAGGTTATGGTTAAACCCTCCGTGCCTGCTCATCAGTTCATTCAAGGCATCCTCTCCGGAATGCCCAAACGGCGTATGCCCCAGGTCGTGTGCAAGGGATATTGCTTCGATAAGATCGGTATTTAACTTTAAGGCAAAGGCGATAGTCCTGGCAATTTGGGCGACTTCCAGGGTATGGGTGAGCCTGGTGCGGTAATAATCCCCTTCATGGTTGACAAATACTTGAGTTTTGTATTCCAGCTTCCTAAAAGCAGCTGAGTGGATTATTCTGTCCCTGTCTCTTTGATAGGCTGATCTGTAAGGGTGTTCTACTTCCTGGTATTTCCTACCCCGGGAATTGTAGCTTTTCGCCGCATAAGGAGCAAGAAAATTATCTTCGTAATTTTTTATCTGGTTTTTATTGGGCATATTTTTTGAATTTTTTCTTTAAGCCCCTCAAGGACTGCGAAATAACTTTAGTATTAAATACCACAGGCATAAAATTAGTATCCCCATGCCAGCGCGGCACAAGATGAATATGTAGGTGGCCGGTGATACCTGCGCCGGCGCTTTTAGAAATATTTATACCCAGATTATAGCCTTCCGGCCTTAATACTTTATCTAGAATTTTCCTGGCCTTGCTTAAGGTTCTGAATAAATCTAAAGCCTCCTCGTCTTTTAAATCCGCAATGTCGGCAGTATGCCTGCGCGGAAGAACCAGAAGATGGCCGTTATTATAAGGAAATGTATTCAGCAGGCAAAAAGAATACCTTGTTTTTAATAACAGCGTATCCTGATTGCGCGACTTTAGACTCCTGCAGAATACGCAGCCTTTTTTCAGAGTCGTTTTCAGATACTTGATTCTCCAGGGCGCCCAAAGTTTATCCATGTTATTATTAGGGTTGCAAGGTCACAATACACAAGGACACAAGAATAAATTAAAGCTTGATTATAGGTTTTATTTGTGACGTTGTGACTTTGTGACGTTGTAGCCCATTCTTTTATATTTTTATTATCTTTGCCTCGATTGTTTCGCCTATCTCTATAATACCAAAAGAATTAAATTTAGCAAAAATTTTATCCGTAGGGCTTCCCGGGTTGAAATAAATTGTTCCGTTTATTTTTTCGTTTACCGGATTATGCGAATGCCCGAATATTATCAAATCAACACACTCACCCTTAAAAGTCTCTCTTGCCAGCTCCATCAGCCTGGCGGGCGCTCCGAAACCATGGGTTACGCCGATTTTGAAATTTTTTATGGTAATCACTTCTTTTGCCGGGAATCTCCTCTTGGTTTCCTGCTGGTCCATATTTCCGCTTACCACTTTAACATTAGCGCAGATTTTTTTTAATTGCTCGATGACGCTTAAATCGATAATATCGCCGGCATGAATAATCATATCCAGTTCACTTAATTTGTTTAAAAGCTTTTTAGGTAGGCTGGTTCCGGGCTCGTTTATGTGCGTATCGGAGATTACCCCTATCTTGAATATTTTATTTTCCATTTTTAAATCACCTTATTTTTATGCAATTATTCTTGGTTTAGCGAATAAGTCCAGCATTTGATTTATTTTTTCCAGGTTCCAGGTCCAGACTTTTTCTTCTATTGCTTTTAAGCGTGTATTTGAATCCGGTTCGTTTATGGTGACAATGATTTTTTTTGGTTGTTTGCGGTATTTTTTGCATTCTTTGACAAATAAAGAGACGTCTTCTTCGGTCAGGACATCCTGTTTCAGGCCGATTATCCAGAGCGTATCGCTTGAGCGCCCGATTAACCCATCTTTAAACCTTTTGTTATGGAATTCCAGGGATTTTATCTCTCTGAATTGAGTAAGGCGCAGCCTCTTTTTTCCGATGTGCACCACTTCGTTTTCAAATAGATGCATTAATTCTGACAACCTTTCAGAGAGCGATTTGCTGCGGTTTTCCAGGAATTCGTTTATCATCGCTTCTAATTTATTTTTAAAACCGATTTTTTGATTCTTGGCGTCAAAAGTAAGGGAATGTATTTTTTCCTGATAAACAAATTTCAGCCAAAAACTGAAAACCCTGTCGTTGATTTTAAAAAAATCGCCGTTTCTGCTGATAGTATCTAACTCCAAAAGCAGGTTTGCTTTTGCCATGATTTCTTTTCGCTGACTATGCAAGAGGTGCGTCAGGTCTTTAATCCGGTTATGCCCGTCAGCAATAAGATAAATAATGGAAATAAAATCCTGGCTATTTGCGATATTTTGAAAGCGTTTGAGATAGGTGGTAAATTTTTGGTTTAAAATTCCGGATGGTGAAAAAAGCAGCTCTTCCAGCAGCTCCGCCATTCTTAAATTCGGAGCCTTCAGGATTTCTTTTGTTAAGAGCTCAAGGTAAAATGGGTTGCCTCCGGTAAAATGTACCACAAAATCTTTAATTCCTGCTTTGATATTTAGGCCGCATAGCCTCTCCTGGAGGTATTTTTCGCTAACTTTTATATTGAAGGGCTCAACGGTTATAACTTCGAAATTCCCGAACAAAAGGCTTAAGTTTTTAGAAAGTATATTTTTTGCTTTGTACTTAAGGGAGCTGATAATTACGTACAATGTTTTTTTCTGGGTGATTAATGATTTTGACCAGTCTGGATAGAGATTTTTTATTCCCAGGCTCTCCAGGTTGTGAAATTCATCCAGTATCACCACACAGAATTTTTGTGTTTCTTCGTTTATAGTTTCGCAAAGAGACAGGAGATCAGAAAAGATATTATGCTTTTTCTTTTTGCTCTTTAAAAGCGTAAGGATCTCCTGTATTTTTCTGATGGTAAGAGGGATATATTTTTCCGACTTTAAAATGAGAAAATTCAGGTCTTCCTGAAGTTTTATTCCGCTGTTGGAGAGGAAATTATAGAGTAGAATCCCGATAAAACGCCTGGTGAAAGAATCCAGCGGTTCCGGCCTTGATTCCAGATAAACAGGAATAATTCTTGGGTCGTAAAAGTCGGTTAAGAACTTAAAGATTAGCGAAGTCTTACCGATTTGTTCATCGCCGATAATTGCGATATTCTGGCGGTAGCCGTCTTTTAAGTCGATGACGCGCTTCTTTAAAATTTCCAGATATTTTTTACGACCGAAAAATTGACTTTTTAACATAGTCCTAACTTATTTCTTGTTATTTGGGTTGGTATTTGGTTGTTGGAAAGGTTGTTGGGGTTGGATGTTGGGTTTCTCACCCTTACCCTTATCTTTTTCCAACGACTAACGACTAACCCTAATTACTCAATACACAAGCGGGTGAGGGGAATCGAACCCCCACTTTTAGCTTGGGAAGCTAATGTTCTACCACTGAACTACACCCGCAGTTCTACCACTGTCCCGCCTTTTATTCTATTAAGCAGGCGGGATCCCGCCAAATTTCTCAATTATAGGCGGGAAACTACACCCGCAGTAAGCACTCCTCCATCAGCTTAATAGAGCAATAATTACCGCACATGGTACAGACATCTTTAAGGTGCGGTTTTGAAAAGAGCCGGTAACTCCTGGCTTTATCCGGATCAATGGACTTAGCGATTTGTTCCTGCCAGTCTCTTTTTCTCCGCGCAGAAGATATTTCTTTGTCCCGGGCAATCGCTGACTTTGACCCTTTGGCAATGTCAGCTGCGTGCGCGGCTATCCTTGAAGAAATTACTCCTTCTTTTACGTCTTTTATTGACGGATGCCTTAAATGCTCTGAGGGCGTAACATAACACAAAAAATCCGCTCCGTAACTTGCTGCCAAAGCCCCCCCGATTGCTGAGGTAATATGGTCATAGCCGGGAGCAATATCGGTTACTAACGGCCCTAAAACATAAAATGGGGCCTCGCCGCAGATTTTTTTCTCAAGGGAAATATTTTTTTCAATCTGGTTAAGAGGTATATGCCCGGGGCCTTCAATCATTACCTGGACATTTTTCTTTCTTGAGCGCCGGGCAAGCTCGCCAAGAACTCTTAATTCTGCTATCTGCGGCTGGTCAGTGGCGTCCAGTATTGAACCTGGCCTTAAACCGTCTCCCAGGCTCAATGTTACATCATAACGGTAGGCAATTTCTAAAAGACGGTCAAAATATTCATAGAGCGGGTTTTCTTTCTTATGCCGGCTCATCCAATTGGCCATGATTACTCCGCCTCTTGAAACCATATTCAGAAGCCGGCGCTGTTTTTTTAGTATTTTAAGGCACGCCTTTGTCACTCCGGCATGCACAGTAAAAAAATCTATTCCTTCTTTAGCCTGATTTTCCAGGACATTGAAAAGGTCGTCAACGCTGAAGGAGGAAAAGTCCCCGGTTTTTCTTTGCGCATTTATTGCAACTTCGTAAATCGGCACTGTCCCCACGGGGACCTCGGATAACCTTAGGATCGCATTCCTGATTTTCTTCAGGTTTCCTCCTACACTCAGGTCCATTACAGTATCCGCACCACTGGCAATAGAGGCCTTTAATTTTGCCAGTTCGTCGTTCAGCTGAGACCTGTCAGTAGAAGTACCGATATTGGCGTTTACTTTTATACGCAGGCCCTTTCCAATTGCGCAGGGCTTTTTAATGCGGTGTTTTTTATTGGCAGGGATTACTATCTTTCCCTGTTTTATCCCTCTTAAAATAAATTTTTCGCTGCAACCTTCCTGCGAAGCGATTTTTTTCATCAACACAGTTTTAATGTTCTTTTTAGCAAATTCTAACTGAGTCATTTCTTGTAACTCTTTAATTTTAAAAAATTGCCAGAACCGGCCTCAAGCAGCGCGCGGCAGACGGCTATTCTTTTCGCTCCCACGGCATATATTTGCCAGGCATTATTCCTGTTTATCCCGCCGATAGCGAAAACCGGAATTTTTATTTTCTTTACGATTTTTTCAAGCAGCCTTAAACCGACAGGCTTGCCTTTGGCTTTAAGCGGGGTTTTAAAAATTGGCCCGACACCTATATAGTCTGCGCCTTGAGATTGGGCTTTGAGGGCTTGTTTCAGGCTGTGGCAGGAGACCCCGATAATTTTCTCTTTCCCGATTATTTTTCTTGCCAGGCTCACCGAAGTATCATCCTGGCCGAGATGTATTCCGTCGGCGCCGCAAATGCTGGCAACGTCAAGAAAATCATTTATGATAAAAAGAGAGCTGCCCTTTAATATTTTACTTAACATACATGCTTCTATTAAGACGTTTGCTTTCTTTGACTTTTTATCCCGCAGCTGTACCAGCTTTATCCCTTGGGATTTTATTCTTTTTGCTGCAGCCGCTAAAGTTTTCTTTTTTTTCTTAAGAATTTCTTTATCAATTACGGCATAAACAAGAGATTTCTTTAACCATGCTTTTTTCGATCTCATAGATGCTGTATCTTATTTGTTTAAATCCCAGGGCAATATTTGAATTTTCTAATTTTGTCAGTTCCTCTAAAACCCTGGCTGCTTCTTTGGCGCGCTGTGAATTGGCTAAAAATATTTCCTTAAGGTCCTTGCGTTTCAGTTCTCCGGAATGGATTCTCCTTCCTACGTCCCTGCTGCTTTTTCGGGCCCTGATCAATTTGGGGTAGACAGGAAGTTTCTTTATTAAAGTATCTATGCGGTGCCTTAATCTCTTAAGCTTTAAGGTCTTAGTTTTATTGTTCAGGGCAAAGCGCGTTATCTCTTCGCAAACCCGCATCCCTTCCTTTGCCCGGTTTAGGTTTGCGTCTATAATTCTGTATATAGGCATCAGGTTAGAATTTAGCGGCAATTTTTTTTATCAGATTCGTAGTGGAGCGGCCTTTCGCTAATTTTATAGTCGCGACTTTCCCGCCGTAACTTGCGACGAAATCGTTTCCTACGATTTTCTTCTTATTCCAATCCGCGCCTTTGATTAAAATATCCGGTTTAAATTTTTTTATGACTTTAAGCGGCGTTGTTTCGTTGAACAAAGTTACGTAATCTACGCTTTCCAGGCCAGCAATTATCCTCAGCCTGTCTGCCTGGGGAGTAAGCGGCCTTTTTTTTCCTTTAATCCGCATGGTCGAGCTGTCGGAGTTAACCGCTACTACAAGAATATCTCCTTTTGATTTTGCTTCCTCCAGATATTTGACATGCCCGAAATGCAGCAGGTCAAAGCAGCCATTGGTAAAAACTATTTTTTTCTTTTTGGCTTTAAGTTTAAGGATTATTTTTTTTAGCCGCGCTTGAGTTTTTATTTTGGAAGCCAATTTCATTTGCAATGGTTCATTTGCACTGGATTACGGAGAAAAGGCTTCTTCGATGATTTCACAGATTATATGCCCAATGGTTATATGTGCTTCCTGGATGCGTGCGGTAACCGTAGAATTTACAATCAGGGCGATATCCGCTGCTTTTGCCAGCTCCCCTCCGCTGCCGCCGGTAAGGGCGATTGTCTTTATCCCCATTTTTTTAGCCTGTTTGATGCCCATGATTACATTTTTTGCTTTTCCGCTTGTGGATATTCCTATGGCTACGTCGCTGTTCCTAGCTAAGGCCTCGATCTGTTTGGCAAAAATCACCTCATAACCGTAGTCGTTGGCCAGGGAAGTAATGATTGATGTATTAGTAGTAAGTGCAATTGCAGGTAAAGCCAGGCGGTCTTTCTTAAACCTCCCTACCAACTCCGCGGCAATATGCTGGCTGTCGCTGGCTGAGCCGCCGTTACCGAAGAGTATTACTTTGCCGTTTTTCTTGATGCAGTTTATCATTATCTCAGCCACATCTATGATCTGGGGGATGCTTTCGCGCATAATATCTTCTTTTATGCGGATATTTTCCAGAATTATTTCCTTGATAGAGTCTCTCAAACTTTCCTCCTTTTTATCCGAAAAATACCTTTGCCATTTCGTAGAAATCCTTATCTACTGTCTTTAATTCTTTGATTGCATTTTCAATCGGCACATCGGTTATTTTATTGCCTGATAAGGCCGCCATCCTGCCGAATTTTTTATTTTTTACAAGCTCAATTGCTTTTACCCCGAAGCGCGTGCCTAATATCCGGTCGAACGCAGAAGGAGATCCCCCTCTTTGAATATGGCCTAAGACGCTTACTCTGGTTTCATAACCGGTCCTCTTTTCTATTTCTTTGGCCAAATTGTCGCCGATCCCGCCCAGCCGTACATGGCCGAACTGGTCCAGTTTCTCCTCTTGTAAAACCATGGTCCCTTTTTTAAATTTTGCTCCCTCTGCAACAACTACGATGCTGAATGTCTTTCCGCGGTCGTGACGTTTTTTGAGGAGTTCGCATACTTTTTCTATGTCAATGGTCTCTTCCGGAATGAGGATGATATCCGCTCCTCCGGCAATACCTGCTTCCACGGCAATCCATCCGGCGTGCCTTCCCATTACCTCTACTACAATAATGCGGTGATGGCTTTCTGCGGTGGTATGCAGTTTATCAATGCATTCCATTGCCGTGTTTATGGCAGTGTCGAAGCCGAAAGTATAATCGGTTGAGGAGAGGTCATTGTCTATTGTTTTAGGCACCCCTACTATATTTTCCAACCCTTCTTTAATCAGTTTGGAGGCTACTCCCAGGGTATCTTCTCCACCGATGGCGATTAATGCTTCTAAGCCTAATTCTTTATAGCTTTTTTTTACTTTTTCTAGATCGCCTTCTTTTTTAAAGGGGTTAGTTCGGCTGGTGCCTAATATTGTCCCGCCTTTCGGCAATATTCCGGAAACAGCGTTCAGGTTAAGCTCAATAGTGTTATTCTCTATCAGGCCTTTCCAGCCATTTTTTATACCAATAACCTGATAACCTTCGTTTATGCCTTTTCTGACAACTGCCCTGATTACAGGGTTTAAGCCCGGGCAGTCTCCTCCTCCGGTGAGAATTCCCACTTTCAACATTGAATTTCCCCCCTTTTGTTGTTAAACTCTTCTGTATCCGCCAAAAGGCACATTGGGCTCTTCTTTATCCGAGCCTTTTTTATCCGAGCCTTTTTTGCCTCTTTCTTTTTCCTCTGCAGCGATTATTTTAGCAACATGTACGTTTACCACAATCTGTTCTTCTACTCCCAATATCTCCTGTATTCTTGCGCGCGCAACTTCCTGCAGACGGTTGGTTAATTCAGGGATATTCGCTTCTGATTTTAAAGTCACTCTTAAATCCACTACAATACCTTTTTTGGTTGAGATAACATCCGGCCTGAGTTCTTTTACTTCTGGCACCGCTCCGCTTAATCTTTTAATCAGGTCTTCAACGGCGGAAAGGGCAACAGTTACCTCCCCGGAAGAAGTAGTAAAGGGAATATTTTTATCTTTCTGGAACCGGCGCAGCATTACCCGGGCAAAAGAAAAAGTAATCAGTATCAAGAGTATTCCTATCAGGCCTACCGCAAATCTTAAATTCAGGCTGCTTTGCAGTTGATAAATCAGGTTACTGATATCGGCCGCAGGCAGCAGCCTTAAGGAAACCGCTATCAGAGTGATGCCTAACAATATAATGATTGCCGAATAAAATAAGACTCCTAACCAAATCAGTACTTTCATTTAAGACCTCCTTTATTCTTTTTCGATTCCCTGGACCTTGACGTTTATGGATTTTATGGTAAGGTTAGTCATTTTTTCCAGCGCACGGTAGATATTCTCCTGGACGTTATTTGCCACTTCAGGGATATTATGCCCGAATTTTATGATCAAAGGGATTTCTATGCTCACTTCGTCATTATTGTCGATCTCCACATTGATCGCAGAGCTTGATTTTTTACCGAATAAATCCATGATGCCGCTTCTTAAATTAGTTCCGATGCATTTTACGCCTTCGATTTCAGTGGCTGCCAGAGAGGCGATTGAGGCGATTACATTTTTGTGGATTTTAATTGCCCCTAAATCTGTCTGATTATCGTTTTTGAGCATGTTATCACACCGCCTTTCTTAAAAATTATTCGCTTTGTGTTTCCGGCACCTCTTCTTTTAAGGTCTCCTGGATGAAGTGCGTAGAGATCTCTCCGTTTTTAAATAAAGGGTTATTCATTAAGTTTATATGAAAAGGGATAGTGGTTTTTATCGGCTCAATTTGCATCTCGCTTAAAGCCCGGAGCATTACTTTGATTGCTTCCTCCCGGGTTTGGGCGTGCGCAATAACCTTAGCGATTAATGAATCATAGTGAGTAGGGATACGGTAGCCCTGATAGATATGGGTATCTACCCGTACGTTCGGGCCTCCGGGCAAAACCAGATTTTCGATTATTCCCGGGGAAGGAAGAAAGCCGTTATCCGGGTCTTCGGCGTTTATCCTGCATTCGATTGCCGCTCCGTTTATGCCTACGTCATCCTGCTGGAATCTTAATCTTTCTCCTGCTGCGACGCGGATCTGCTCTTTGATTAGATCTATGCCGGTGACCATTTCAGTTACTCCATGTTCCACCTGGATACGCGTGTTCATTTCCATAAAATAAAAATTATTATGCGAGTCCATTAAAAATTCTATTGTCCCTGCACCTACGTAATTTATCGATTTTGCGGCTTTTACCGCAAGATCCCCCAGCCGCTTGCGTAATTTATTGTTTACTGCCACAGAGGGCGATTCTTCCAATAACTTTTGATGCCTGCGCTGAATGCTGCAGTCCCTTTCACCTAAATGGATTATATGGCCGTATTTATCCGCCAGGATTTGAATTTCTATATGTTTGGGCTTTTCAATGTATTTTTCGATATACACATTGGCATTGCCGAAATTTGCCTCTGCTTCTGCCTGCGCAGTCATCAGGCTGCTAACTAAGCGGATGTCGTTGTGGCAGATGCGCATTCCCTTTCCTCCTCCGCCGGCAGCTGCTTTTATAATCACCGGGTAACCGGTTTTTTTCGCCAGTTTTAGCGCATCTTCTTTACTTTTTACCGCTTCTGTGCTTCCTGGCACAATAGGAATTCCGATTTTTTGCATATTCATGCGCGCGGCCATTTTATCGCCCATCAGCCTGATGTTCTCAGGAGTCGGCCCGATAAAGGTGACTTGGCAGGATTGGCAGATTTCCGCAAAATGCGGGTTTTCCGCCAGAAAACCATAACCGGGATGGATTGCTTCTACATCAGCAATTTCCGCGGTGCTGATGATGGAGGGAATGTTTAGATAACTGGCGTTGCTTTGGGCGCGGCCGATGCATATGGCTTCGTCTGCAAAGCGCACGTGCAGCGAATCTTTGTCCGCCTCTGAATAAACCGCTACCGTGCGAATCCCTAAGTCCCGGCAGGCGCGGATAATTCTGATGGCAATTTCACCGCGGTTGGCAATTAATATTTTGGAAAACATATGATTATTTTATGAAGGCTTAATTTTTAAGGGTTCAATCTAAGAATTCTATTTAGGCTCGATCAGGAACATCGGCTGGCCGAATTCTACGGGTTCGGTATTTTCTACCAGAACTTCCAAGATTTTTCCTTTGACTTCCGATTTTATTTCATTCATTAATTTCATTGCTTCGATAATACAGATTACCTGGCCGGGATTGACTATTTGTCCTACTTCTACATAGGGTGGCGCTTCCGGAGAAGGGGCGCGGTAGAAGGTGCCTACCATGGGAGCTTTTATCTCTATGGCGCCGGTTTCCTCTTTTTGCTGGGAAGAGGGTTCTGTTTCTTTGGGTTTGACCTGTCTGAGATTCTCCTGCATTAGATAAACCGGTTCCCCGTTCATCTCCTCCTTAGGGCCGTTTTTCTTTTTCAAGCGGATGCGCATGCCTTCTTTTTCTATCTCAAGTTCATTCAGCCCGTTTTCATTCATCAATGCAATCATTTCTTTGATCTCTTTAATGTTCATTGGAAAACCCCTTCGTTTTAATAGGCTCTTTCCAGGTAAGTGCCGCTTCTGGTATCGACTTTTATTTTATCCCCCACTTCTATAAAAAGAGGGACTTGTATAATCGCACCGCTTTCAATTTTAGCTGGTTTGCTTCCGCTTTTTGCCGTGTCCCCTTTAATACCGGGCTCGGTGTGCACTACTTTGTATTCTACTGTGTTAGGAAGAGATATATTTAAAATTTCATTTTGGTATGAATATGCGATGACGTCGAGGTTGTCTTTGAGGAATTTGACATTGTCAGCCAGGTGTTCTCTCTGGATGACCACTTCTTCGAAATTGTCCTGGTCCATAAAGTGGTACATTTCTCCGGATTTGTAGAGGTATTGGATTTTTCTTTGTTCTACAAACGCCTCTTCTATCTTCTCGTCGCCGCGGAAGGTTTTTTCAAGGACATTAGAGGTTTTCAGGTTTCTTATTCTTACGCGGACAAAAGCTGCGCCTTTCCCGGGTTTGACATGCTGGAAGTCTATAATCTGGTATACATCATTATCTACCAGTATGGTCAGCCCAGACTTAACTTGATTGATGGATATAGCCATGTCAATTGCTGTAATTTTATTTTTCCAGGTTTGCGCTTAAGATCTCACAACCCGCTTCTCTTACCAGAACCATATCTTCGATTCTTACGCCGAATTTACCAGGGAGGTAGATTGCAGGTTCCAGGGTGAAGACCATTCCTTTTTTTAAAAGGCTTTCTTCTTTTTCAGAGATATGCGGTTCTTCGTGGATTTCCCGGCCCACGCCGTGGCCTAAATTGTGACTAAAAAACCCGCCGTAGCCGGATTGCTTTATATATTGGCGGGCGGCTTTGTCGATACTGCTTATTTTAACCCCGGGCCTTATTGTTCGTAATGCCAGCCCATGCGCGCGCGTAACAATATTATAAATTTTTCTAAAAGCAGGAGTTATTTTACCCAAAAAGAATACCCTTGTCAAGTCGGTTTTATAGCCGTGATAGTCCACTCCAAAGTCGATTAATACAGGCTCGGACATGCGCAATTTGCGCTCCCCTGCTTTATGGTGGGGAAAGCTTGAGTTTGGGCCGCTGGCAACGATTGTTTCAAAAGCGGAATTGCTCGCACCGTGATACCTAATGAAACGTTCCAGTTCTGCTTGAACTTCTATTTCTTTTTTTCCGGGAATAATATAGTGCTTAATAAATCTGAAGGCGGAAATGGTTATCGTAAGGCCCTTTTTTATTTCCTCGACTTCCTGGGCTGTTTTTATCTGGCGCAGGC
>QNCD01000022.1 GCA_003644385.1 Candidatus Omnitrophota bacterium | reverse complement strand
CCAGCTGAAACGAACTTACCTCTAAAGATACAAAATCGCCTGCTTTCATATTATTTACTTCTGCACTAAAAGGCCTCCCGATATTTCCGCAAATAAAGGCTTTCCTGCCCGCCTCCTTAATTATCCTCGCAATCAAAGTAGTAACAGTGGTTTTTCCGTTTGATCCGGTAACCGCTATGACTGTAGCCGGACAGATTAACCAGGCAAGTTCTATCTCGCTGATAACAGGTATATTGGACTGACGGGCCCAGATAAGCGGTAAAGCCGAATTCTGGACTCCGGGCGAAACTATAACCAGCTCTCTTCCTTCTATAAAATCCGGGGTATGCCTGCCAAGTTCTATTTTTATCTTTTTCGAATCTAAGAGTCCTGCGTTTTTACGCGTAGAGAAATTATCAAGGCTATCACTTATTTTAATATCCGCTCCTAGGCCATAAAGAAGTTCAGCGCAGGCTAACCCAGAACGCCCTAATCCTATGATTGCTACCTTACGTTTTCTAAAATAACGCGTCTTTACCATCATTAAAATCCGGCTATCTATATTCGGACGATTTATTTTTTCTAACCGGCATCTGCTTTTACGCTATCTAATTTTTAAAGTAATTATTGTCAGAAGTGCAAGTAGGCTGGCTACAATCCAGAATCTCACAATCACTTTGCTTTCCGGCCATCCCAAAAATTCAAAATGGTGATGGATCGGAGCAATCTTAAATATGCGTTTTTTAGTAAAACGAAAAGAGGTAACCTGCACGATTACCGACAAAACCTCCAGGACGAATATGCCTCCGGCAATAACTAAAAGTAATTCTTTCTTTATCAATAAAGCGACTGCACCCAAAGCACCCCCCAGAGCAAGAGAACCTACATCCCCCATAAAAATCGAAGCCGGATAACAATTAAACCATAAAAAACCCAACCCCGCTCCAACAATACTGGCGCAAAAAACAGTTAATTCGCCGCTTCCTTCTATATAAGGAATAAGCAAATATTCGCTGAAATTTATGTGCCCTGATACATAGCTTAAAATACTGAAAGTCAAAGCTACCATAATTACAATCCCGATGGCTAAACCATCCAGGCCGTCAGTCAAGTTTACCGCGTTAGAGGAGCCGGTGACAATCAGAATAACAAGTAATATATAAAAAATTCCTAATTCAAAAACCAGGTCCTTAAAAAATGGGATATTAATCTTAGTATTATTCTCAGGCCATAAGAAAAGAATATAGCCCAGAATTGCGCCTAAAATTATCTGGCTTGAGAATTTAGTGGTAACAGTAAGACCTTTGGATTTTTTTCTTACTAGCTTTAAATAATCGTCCAAAAATCCGGTTATCCCTAGCCAAAGCGTGGTAAATAAAACAACGAGAATATATCTATTAAAAACATCTGCCCAGAGCAACGTAGAAGTCATTACCGCAAAAAGGATTAAAAGACCTCCCATGGTAGGAGTGCTTTCTTTATGCGAATGTAATTCGTCTAATTTAATACTGTCTTTTTTTCTTATTTTTACGACGATATTAAAGCGGGTGAGAATCTTTATTATCACGGGAGCGAAAATCAGGCTGATTAGAAAAGCGGTAAAAGCGGCCATTGCCGCACGGAATGTGATATAACGGAAAATATTAAAAACCGAAATCGCCTCGCGTAAAGGATATAGGAAATAATACAGCATATTATGTTTTTTTAAAAACTTCCTCCATTTTCATTAAGCGGGAACCTTTGACTAAAACTATATCGCTGGCTCCCGGCGAAACCCTATGGCGTAAAATATCGCGCGCCTGCCGGGCATTTTGGCAGGTAAAAATTTTATTCTTCCTGAACCCGAATGACCTTAATGCCCTGGCGGTTAATTCAGCTAAATTACCCACTCCAATAAAGGTGTCGCAGATCTTAGCAATTCCTGTTGCAATGCCAACATGAAATGATTTTTCTTTTTTACCAAGTTCTAGCATATCACCCATTATAAAAATTTTCTCACCCTTGGCAGGGTATCCTTCTAAAGCCTGGAGGGCACAATTTAAAGAACCAGGGTTGGAATTGTAGGTATCATCAATGAAATTTATGCCTTCAATACAAATTCTACTCAACCTGCCTTTAGGAAAATCAAATTTAGCCAGAACGCAAGACATATCTCTATACTCTAAACCGAAAATTCTTCCTACTGTTATTGCTGCTAAAGCATTATAGATATTATAATATCCTATGGTAGCTAATGTAAATTTATATTTTTGGTTTACTCTAAATTCTATTTGCCCAGGGCTTCTTTTAATATTAACAGCACGAAAATCTGTTGGGTTATTTATCCCATAACCTATAATAAAAGGCTTAAGGCCCGCACTTCGGGCTTTTCTCTTTAAATATGCATCGTCTGAGTTCAATATGCCTATATGCGGGCTTCTCAAATTTTTTATTAAGTCGTATTTTTCCCTGAACACGCCAGCCAGATTATTAAAATATTTTAGGTGGGCCGGCCCGATATTGGTAATTATACCAATATCCGCAGAGCATATTCGCGCAAGATTTTTAATCTCGCCGAAATGATTGGTCCCTATTTCAAGAACTACCAAATCGTATGCGCTGTTTAAATTTAATAAAGCCAAGGGTAATCCAATCTGGTTATTTTTAGTCCCTTCGTTTCTTAGGACTTTAAATTTTTTACATAGCACCCGAAAGAGCATGTCTTTGGTGGTAGTCTTGCCGTTACTGCCGGTTACAGCAATCACTGGAATATCAAATTTATTACGATTAAAAAGCGCAATATCGCCGAGTGCCTTAATCGTATCTTTGACTTCGAGGATGGCGGTATTTTGGGTGTCGGGGATCGCCTGTCTGCCGGACAAGCAGGGATGCCGGGAGTCAGGAATTTTAAAGCTTGCTTCTTTTATTATGCAGTTGGCGCCTTTTTTTATTGCTTCAATAATAAAATCGTGGCCGTCAAAACGCTCTCCTTTTATCGCCAGAAAAACCTCACCTTTCTTAATCGAGCGGGAATCTATGGATATCCGGCGGCTGTAATTATCAGGATTGCCTCTAATCAACCTGGCGCCGCTAGCTTTCAGGAGTTCAGTAATTTTAAACATTCTCTTATCACCTGACGGTCATCAAAATGTATTCTCTTATCTTTAAAAACCTGGTAATCCTCATGGCCTTTTCCTGCCACCAGAATAATGTCTTCTCTTTTAGCTAGGGCCAGAGAATTAACGATTGCTTCTTTACGGTTGGGAATGATGCAATAATTACGCTTCTTTATCCCTTTTCGAATATCCGAAATAATCTCTGCGGGATTTTCGCTACGCGGGTTATCGCTGGTAATGATTACGTAATCTGCCAACTGCGTGGCTACCCGGCCCATTCCAGGCCTTTTACTTTTGTCACGTTCGCCTCCACAGCCAAAAACAACAATAATCCTGGCCTTGGCTAAACTACGTAATGCACTAAGTACACTACTAAGGGCTTCAGGGGTATGCGCATAATCAACGAAAATAGAAAAGCCACTGCTGGAATCTATCTTTTCAAGCCTTCCGGGGATATAATTAAATTCCTCGATTACGGACTGAATGCATGAAAAATCTATTTTTTCAGCAATCGCCCAAGCAATACAAGCTAAGATATTATATAGATTATGGTTTCCGATAAGTCTGCTGCTTAAATTTATCTCCTCGGAAAATTTCTTCAGCTTAAATTGAATACCGTTTATGCCCGATTTTATTTCTCCAGCTGTAATATCGCTTTCCTTCTTTAAACCGTAGGTGAAGATTTTCTCGGCAGAAGTTATTTCTTTTAACTTCTGCGCATATTCATCGTCATTGTTAATTACCGCAAAAGATCCAGGCATAAGTTCCCTGAACAATCTTGCTTTAGCCTTAAAATATTCCTCTGTGTTTTTATGGTAATCTAAATGTTCTTGGCCTAAATTGGTAAAAATAGCTGAATGAAAATTTATTGCTTTTATCCTCTGCTGGTCTAAAGCATGGGAAGAGACCTCCATAACCGCGTAATCGCAATTTTCCTCTCCCATTTGCTTAAGCATCGCCTGCAGCTCTACGGGGCCGGGAGTAGTATTCTTAGAAGGGATTATCTTGTCATTAAACCTATAATTAACTGTGCCGATAACCGCCGGATTAAATCCCGCTTCTTTTAATATTGCTTCCAGTAAATAGGTTATTGTAGTCTTTCCGTTAGTGCCGGTCACTCCGACTATCTTAAGCTTTGATGAAGGATAATTATAAAAACACGCGGCTAATTCTGCCAAGGAAGAACGCGAGTCTCTAACTTCAATAAATGCTATATTATCTGCACCATGAAGATTAATCGATAATTTTTCTGCGATTATCGCTTTTGCTCCACGCTTGATTGCTTGTTTGATAAAAGAATGCCCGTCCAGGCAGACACCCTTAACTGCGACAAATAAGAAGTCTTCATCTACCTTATTTGAATCACAGGTTATTCCTTTTATTTCAAAATCATTTATTTTGCCTAGTGCTTTATAACTATCCAGAGATTGCAGTATTTTTTTTAATTTCATTTTAAGGCTAAAATTTCTTCTGCCGGCTTGGAGGTCTTCAAATATTTTAAAACATCCCTTACCACGTTTTTAAAAACCGGCGCTGCCACCACTCCTCCGAAATAATAAGGCCGCGGCTCATCAACCACAACGGCAACTGCTATAACTGGATCCTCTAACGGAGCAAAACCGATAAAAGAAGCCATAAATTTATCATGCGAATAAGCTCCGTTAGCCTCAAGTTTCTGAGCAGTGCCTGTCTTTCCGGCAAGACTCACCCCTTTTATTTTTGCAAGCTGGCCTGTACCCGAATCTACTACGCCCCGGAGTATATCTTTAATACGACTTGCAGTTTCGGTTGAAATAACTTTATTAACCATGACGGGCGAAAATTCTTTTATGGTTTCGCCGTACCTGTCTATTATTTTCTTTACCAGATACGGCTCCATCAGCTGTCCTCCGTTAGCAATTACCGAAATAGCGCTAGCCAACTGCAATACGGTTACACCCACCTCCTGGCCCATAGGTATGGCGGTGATGGATATTTTTGACCAATGCCGGGGTTCCCTGATCATGCCGGATATTTCTCCGGGCAGGTCAATTCCTAACTTCCAACCAAAGCCGAACCTTTTAATATATTCATAAAGAAGGTCTTCACCTAAAATCTGTGCTACTTTGCTAATACCAATATTACTGGATAATTCAATTATCTCTCTAAAGGTAAGCCAGCCGTGCGGCCTATGGTCATGCAGAACGTGAGTAGCATATTTATAGCTTCCGTTTTCACAAAAGATTTTTTTCTTTTCGTTAATTTTCCCTTCCTCTAAAGCTGCAGATGCTGTAACAATCTTAAATACCGAGCCCGGTTCAAATAAATCACAGATAGCACGATTACGCCTGCTATCTAGGGGCGCTTCCCTATATTTATTCAAATCGTAATTTGGTTGGTTCGCCAGAGCTAAAATCTCGCCCGTATGAGGGTTTAAAACTACAATACTTGCTGCTTTGGCGCGGTATTTTTTAAATACCTTTTCCAACTCCCTCTCCGCAATAAATTGTATTACTTCATCAATTGTCAATACCAAGTCATAACCGTCGCGGGGAAGAAGCATTTTTTCCCACAGGTTCAGTTTTTTCTGTCGAGCATCCCGTAATAATACCGCCCAACCGCTTTCGCCTTTAAGATAACTGTCATATTCAAGCTCGATTCCCTCCAGGCCGACATTATCTAATCCTGCAAAACCGATTATATGGCTGGCAAGATAGGCATTAGGATAGCAACGCTTGCTTTCCTTAAGAAAACCCAAGCCTCCAATATTCAAGCCCTCAATCGCCTTCTTCTGCCAGGGCTCTATTTTTCTGGCAATCCAGATAAAGGATTTTTTCCTGTAAAGTCTGTCTTTTAAATAAGCCTCGTCAAGGCCCAGAATAGGCTTTAGTTTTTCTATAATTCCCTCTTTATCTTTATCCGCAATATCCTTGGGGCTGGCATAAAGGGAATCCGCGGAGATATTGACTGCCTGCGGCCTTAAGTTTGAGTCATAAATTGTTCCCCTGCGGGGCTCTAATTCCACAAAGAGATTATGCTGCCTTCTGGCAATCTCGGAAAAATATTTCAAACGGAAAAATTGAATAAACAAAAGGCGGGCAATACAAAACAGTAAGAAAATGAAAAAAAATAAGAATACCGCGTTAATTCGACGGCGGGGATTAATTATATTCACGCATCTATAAATTTAAAAAATTAACCGACAGCTTCCCTGATATCGTAAAAAGCGAAGTGCGGGTTAAGGATTAAGCGTTTGCGCTTCGGCTTGCCTCTTGATGCCTAAAATACGGACGAAAATATTTTTTTCAGGCCCAGGCGCCGTGCTAACTTCCAGCTCCTCCTGGGGATTCAATCTTACCAACCGATAGGAATGCGGTATCTCAAAATCCTCATCCTCATAAGCCTTATTGCCTATAAATGCCAAAGAAGAACCTTTTTCTATATTGTATCTTAGGATAGCGTTCTCATCAAGTAAATCTTGGAGCCTTACAAGCTGTTTCTGCCCTTGGTAAGCAAGTTTAAAAATTTCTGTCTGCTGGTGTACGTAAAGAAGCGAGAAGAAAGTTATGATTAAAATCGCTAACAGAAACTTTGATGCCTTCACGCTAAATCCTTTCTGCCACGCGGATTTTGCTGCTGCGGCTGGAAGGATTCTGCCTTATTTCTTCGCGGCTGGGCGAAAGGGGTTTAGGAGTAATCAGCCTGACTCTTGCCTTTGCCGCTTCTTTGCGAAAAGTATGTTTTACTATCCTGTCCTCAAGAGAATGAAAAGAAATAACGCAGATCCTGGCCCCTTTATTAAGAAAATCTATTGCCTTAATTAAAGCCTGCTCCAATATTTCTAATTCTCTATTTACTGCAATACGGATTGCCTGAAAAGTGCGGGTTGCCGGATGAATACGATAATGCCTGTACCTGTAAGGAATGGCACCCACTACGATTTTACTTAGTTCGGAAGTAGTAGCAATAGGGCTTTTCCCTCTTTCTGCTACTAAACGATGGGCAATGCGATTATGCCACCTCTCCTGCCCAAAGTTCCAGAGTAATGCAGAGATCTCTTCCTCATTGAGGTTATTTACCAGATCATAAGCGGAAATGTAACTATTCCTATCCAGACGCATATCTAAAGGCCCTTCCTTCTGAAAACTAAAACCTCTCTCGGCATTCTCTAACTGAAAAGAAGAAACACCCAGATCAAACAATATTCCGTCTATCGTCTTAACCTTTAAATCTTCCAGTATCTTATCGATATCCTTAAAATTACCGTAAACCAATTCGCAATTGTCAGCGGGTTCTTTCAACCTCTCCTTAACCACCGCTAAAGATTCATAATCGCGGTCTATGCCGATTAATTTTCCCTCAGGGCTGATTAACTTAACAATTGTCTGGCTATGCCCTCCTGTACCAACGGTAGCATCAACTATAATTTTGCCCTGCTTTGGATTTAAAAACTCTATTACTTCATTAAGCATAACTGGAGTATGAAATTTTATTGGCACTATAAAATTTTATTTTAAGGCTCTCTTTTCTCAAAACTCTATGAGTTTTTCCGCGATCTCTTCGAAAGACTGCCGGGAATTACCATAAAACTCTTCCCAATTGTTTTTTGACCAGATCTCGATCCTGTTCGAAACCCCGACAATTACCACCTCTCTCTTTATCTGGGCGAAATCCTTCAAATACTGCGGCAGAAGTATCCTTCCCTGTTTATCAGGAATTACTTCCACTGCCCCGGAAAAATAGAGGCGGTTAAAAGTACGCGACTGCTGTTTTGTAAATGGCAGGGCCTTTAATTTATTTTCCTGAATGCGCCATTCTTCCTCTGAAAGCATAAAAAGGCACTTATCCAGGCCTCGGGTAACATAAAATTTTTCTACGAAGTTGGTTTTGGCAACTTCGCGGATGCGCGAAGGCAAAATTATCCTGCCTTTGCGGTCGATGGCATGAAAATATTCACCATAAAACATAAGCTAATTATTCTCCACTTTATACCACATAGAACCACTTATTACCACCGAGTATAGTAAAGAATTGATTTTTTGTCAAGAAAAAAATTTTCCTAACTGCTTATAACACAACAATTAGTATACAAAAGGTTTAGGATGGGCATATATTGTGGTATTGCTTAGTGGTGGGTAAATAAATTCTTTGCGCGGATAATATCTTTTTCGATCTGCCTGATGAGGAGGGTGTGGGATTTAAAAATGAGCTGATTTCTTAATTTTTTTATAAATTCGACTTCCAGGATCCTTCCGTAAATATTTTTATTGAAGTCGAATATATGCACTTCGATAATTTTTCTTTTTTTTCCGCTTCCGTTTTCGTCATCAATAAAAGTAGGCCTGGCACCTATAGAACAGACGCCGTTATATTTCTTGCCCTCAAGAATTATTTTTACCGCATAAACGCCGGCACAAGGTAATACCTCATGGCCGGGGTCTATATTTGCAGTCGGAAAACCTAATTTTTTACCCCGCCTGCTGCCTTTAACTACCCTGCCCATGACGCTCACCGGCCTTGAGAGCAAGTTTTCGGCGGCATCAAAATCTGCTTTCATTATTAATTTACGTATTTCGGAACTGCTTACCGGCCTGCCATTAATTTTGATAATCCTGAACAATTTTATTTTATATCCGCAGGTCGAAGAAAATTCCTTTAAGGTCTCAGAGTCGCCTCCTGCCTTAAAACCAAATCTGAAATTCCTCCCTACCAAAATGTAGCTGCTTTTGAGTTTTTTACATAAAATATCCTTAATAAAATCCTGCGCTGGAATACGGGAAAATTCCCTGGTGAATTTTATAACTATACAAATATCCAGCCCTAACGTCGCGATTAATTTCAGACGGTGATCTAAGGTCTGCAGGCTTTCTTTTTTTTTGGGATGTGGGAAAAAAGTCAAAACTAGAGAATTTAATTTTTTTCTGCGGGCTATACCTACTGCGGATTTTAATATTTGCTGATGAGCGCGGTGGACGCCGTCAAACACCCCTAATGCCACTACGTTTTTTTTATAAAGTTTTACTCTTCTTAACCCGTAAAAAATTTTCATTTCATACTTTTTTTAATTTCTTCCAAAACCCGCCTTATGATCTTGTCAATATTACCACGGATTGTACACCCGCTGGCAGTAGGATGTCCCCCTCCGCCAAAACGCTTGGCAATCTTATTGACATCGACCTTACCCTGAGATCTTAAGTTCACGCGTATTTCGTCTTTTTTGCCCGCGTTTTTTTTAAAAGAAACCGCTACGTCCACGCCTTCTATAGCGCGGGCAAAATTTAAAACGGACTCTGCAATATCTATAGAGAGCCCGTCATTGATGTTTCCCAGTAAGGGATCATGTACTTTAGCCCAGGCGATCCTGTTAAAATAAGTAAGTTTGATATTGGGCAGAACCCTGCTAAAAATTTTAAATTCATTGAAGGGTATATTTTCGTATATGTTCCTGTAAATTTTATTTACTTCTACTTTCTGGACGAGCAGGTCTGCTACTGCTTTGTGAGTAAAGGCAGTAGTATTAGTGTAGCGAAAAGACCCGGTATCGGTAAGCATACCTACGTATAAACAAACAGCCGTATCCCGGTCAAAAGAAAGGCGCAATTTTTTATATAGCTTATAAATCATCTCAGAGCATGAAGAGGCACTCGGATCTACCCAGTTAGCCTGACCAAAGCCGACATTGCTTATATGGTGATCAATATTAATGATGGGCTTTTTATTGACATTCATTTCCGAAACCATCCTGCAGCGCTTAAGATCAGAGCAATCAAGTACCGTAAAACAATCAAATTTTATATTGCTTTTCATTTGTTTATCTATTTTCTTGGCAATATGCTCACCCGGCAAAAACCTGTACCTGGCAGGCACTTCCTCCTCATTTACGATAATCGCTTTTTTCCCCAGCTTTTTAACAAGATTACAAAAGGCTAATTCAGACCCTAATGCATCGCCCTCTAAGCGCGTATGACTGGTAATTAAAAAAGCCTGGTGCTTTTTAATACGTTCAATTACCTCTTTTATTCCCATTTTTCACCTCTTCTAATAATTTCTGTATTTTAATATCGTACTCTACCGAATTATCTTCCTTAAAAACAATCTCAGGGACAAACCTTAATCTGATCCTCTGGGCAATTAATCTGCGGATAAAGCCCAATGCCGAATCCAGCGCATCTTTGGTTTTCTTATGTTCCTCCTCTTTCCCTAAAACGCTGAAAAAAACTTTAGCATACCTAAGGTCCCTGGTAAGCTCAACCCTGGTCACTGTGACAAAACCCAGGCGGGGGTCTTTTAGTTCGTCGTGAATAATACCGCCAATTTCTTTTTTAATTGCCTGGGCAACCTTATCCGAACGCGGCATTTTAAATCAACTCCATTTCGTAATCTAACAACTGCACAATGTTAGATCTTTCTACAAAATTGACGATTTCCGAAAGCATGCTGTTCATGTGGTTCCTATTCTTGTCTACTCCCACCACAACCAAAGTGCAACGCTGCCACTTATCTTCGCCGTCAATCTGGCTTACGCCGACATTAAAATTATTGCGCAGCCTTGCCTTTATGCTGTGTAAATACATTCTTTTAGTTTTTAATGAATTGCTTTGATGGATGAATAAAAAAAGCTTAAGCAGGCCTATTGTCATTTAAATTCGTTGACTATCTTTTTTATCAGCCTTAGCTCTTCGGCACGACTCTTAATAAGGCCGTCTACCTTTGCATTCAAAACCCGAGAAAAAATTTTCTGATATACCGGGCCCGGCCCTAACCCCAGCCTGCGTAAATCTTCGCCGTTGGTAATTACGCGTATATCATCATAAATAGTTAAAAAGTTTTCGGTGCTCTTATTAATTATTTTATCGCAAAATTTCGCCCTGAGTAAAAGAATAACCTCATAACTTAACGGCTCAAGCAACCGAAAAATTGTAGAAGGGGTATTTCTTTTTTTCTTAAGCCTGGAGATAAAAACTGGATCAATGCTTTTATAGCTCAGTATTCTTTTTTTATCGCTTTTGGGCAAGGCTAAATCGTCACAAAGATCACCAACCTCTTTTTCACTTAAAACTTCCACCAATGCAGTAAAATAAACAAGCCAGGAATCAATTTTACGCTTATAGAGAAATAATTTTCTAAACCAGTTAACTTCTTTCTTTATTGATTTAAGAAATCTGTAATTTTTCCCTGATAGGTATATGCGCTTATTTATAAATCTAAAATCCGCCAATTCCTGAATACGCCTCAAGCATTTAACGGGATCGTCCTCTTTTAACATCAAAATTAATTCGTCGCGCAGTCTGTGCTTAGAAACTTTTTCTAACATTCTTTTCCGCGCTGCTTCCTTTAAACATTTAAGCGTATTTGTTTCGATTTCAAAACCTAATCTTTGTTCAAAACGGATTGCGCGTAGAATACGCGTGGGATCATCTATAAAGCTTAAATTATGCATAACGCGTATTTTTTTATGCAATAAGTCTTTTCTGCCCGCGAAAAAATCCACAAATCCGGCAAAGTCTTTTCCGGTAATATTTATAGCCATGGCGTTTATGGTAAAATCCCGCCTGGCTAAGTCGTCTTTCAGGCTACCGGGTTCTATTTCGGGCAAACTGGCAGGTGCCGGGTAGTTTTCACTGCGTGCAGTAGCAATATCAACTTTATGGTCATTGAATTTAAGCGTAGCAGTAGCAAATTTTTTATGTAAAGTCAGTTTTGCTTCCATAAAATCCGCCAACCTTTGAGCGAATTTAATCCCGTTATTTTCAACTACTATATCCAAATCAAAATTTTTAGCCCCTAAAATCAGGTCCCGCACGCATCCTCCCACCAGATAGGCCCTGGTTTTATTCAACAAAGCAACCCGGCCTGCAAAAGATACCATCTTTTTAAGGTCAGAAGGGAGTTTTTTAAAATATTTTCTTATCATTTTTCTAAGGCCTGGGGTGAAACATCTTATGTATGGATTTTAATCTTTGCCTGCTTATATGGGTATAAATCTGAGTAGTAGAAATATTAGCATGCCCCAGCATTTCCTGCACCGAGCGTAAATCTGCACCTCTTTCTAAGAGGTGAGTGGCAAAAGAATGCCTTAAGATGTGCGGTTTAATCGGTTTTTTTATTTTGGCGTTCTTAGCGTGCTTTTTGATTATCTTCCACAAGGACTGCCGCGATATCTTTCTGCCAAAGCGGTTTAAAAATAAATACGGGCATTCTTTATTTTTTAACTGGCGTTTTCGACTTCCCGAGAGGTATCTTTTTATGCTGCTTATAGCTTTTTTGCCTAAAGGAATAACCCGTTCCTTATTTCCTTTACCCAGGCAGCGTAAAAACCCGATATCCATATTTACGTTTTCCAGCTTTAAATTTACCGCCTCAGAAACACGCATTCCTGTGGCATAAAGAGTCTCTAAAACCGCTTTATCTCTGGCGCCCTGGATATCGCGGATATTCGGCTGATTTAATAATGCCTCTACCTCGCCTGCCGAAAGCGTCTCAGGGATCCTGCGCCATAATTTAGGAGAATCTATAAGGCTGGTAGGATCTGATTTTAAAATTTTTTCTCTTAACAGAAATCTATAAAATGATTTTATTGCCGCTAAACTACGGGCAATTGAATTTGCCGCGATATTCCTGTCTTTCTGAAACAGCATAAAATCAGATAATTCATTTTTACTTGTTTGAGACAAGTCGTTTATTCTCATCGAATTTAAAAAATTTATATAAGAATTTATATCTCTTCTGTAGGAACTGGTGGTATTAGACGACAACCCTCTCTCAATAGTCAGATAATTTAAAAATGATTCCAATAGCTGTTTTGTATCCATATTAAATGCTCGAAAAACCGCTGTTAAAAAAGGGGTTATTTTCTTTTTCCTCTTTTACAGTCGAGCTCGGCCCGTGGCCGGGCAAAACAATCAAATCTCCCTTTAACCTGAATAACTTATTTTTTACGGAATTAAAAAGCTCTTTTTCGCTTGCGCCCGGAAAATCAGTCCGGCCTATGCCGTGATAAAATAAGGTGTCCCCGGTAAATACTATACCGGCTTTAGGCTTCTTAAGCAAAAGAGCCATACCTCCCGGAGTATGGCCTGGGGTATGAATTACTTCTAAAGTTATCTCATCTAAGCTGATTTCGTCCTTATCCTCCACAGCCCTGATTTCAGACTTCACTTCAAAAGGAGCTGCCATAAAAGAGGACAGATTAAGCTCGGCATTTCTAAGAAGTTCTGCGTCTTTAGAATGTATGTAGACCGGCACACTGAATTCATCATCGCAGGCGATATGGTCTATATGCCCGTGAGTATTAACGATGATTCCGGCAGATAGTCTATTTTTATCCAGGACGCTTTTTATTTTAATTTTTTCTTCGCCTGGGTCGATAATAATCGCTTGCTTGTTTTTCGCGGCAGCAAGAATATAACAATTGACCTGCATCTGGCCTACACAGATAGTCTCTAAAATCATGCTCTTTAAATTTATTAACTTTCTTTGCCTGGGTTGTTCTTATGGTAATTCTATCCGATCATAGGAAAATTCACGCTTGATATTGCGTCTTAAGCGCTCTGCGATAAAACGGTTCTCTGCTGATTGATTTGAGTATAAATCTTCTATGATAGATCCCCTTAGATCCTCCAAATCATCTATGTAAGGCACTAAATTTTTCTTATCGCCTTCTGATAAGAATGCTTTTAAGCCGATTAAATTCTTCAATGCCTCCTCAGCGCAACTGACTTGTTTCTTATGATTTGCTCCCGGGACCAATGAATTGATAAGCTCATCATGCCAGGACTGCCATAATAAAAAATAGAGGCGGTAGAGTTCTTCATCGCTAAGCTCGGAAACATCATAAATCTCCGGAACCAGAACCAGCTCCTCTGCCGGCAGATTTTCTTTTTTTGGTTTACGGGTAAACTTACGCACAAATGCCTCGCAGCCAAGTAAAGACACAAGACACAAGACACAAGACACAAGGATAACAGAACGTAGAAACCTATGCCTTATTTTAATCTTCCTGCTAATCTGCCTTTTCATTGGATTCTCCTGCGCCCCGTTTCAAGAATCTTTCCTATCAGAAATAGGATCCTGTTTCACCGAGAAGAGACCAAACGCAAGAATTCTTTCTCACCGATAATCTTAATACCCAATTTTTTAGCCTTGGCGTATTTTGAACCCGGGTTTTCTCCGGCTACTAATAAATCCGTATTTTTACTCACGCTGCTTGCAGCATTACCGCCCAGCTCTCTCACTAAATTTTCCGCCTCAGAGCGGCTAAAACCCGCCAGTTCTCCGGTAAAGACTACTGTTTTATCCCTGAGAGCTGTTTTCTTAACCACAACAGCATTTTCTTGAAAATTTAAGCCTGCTTTTCTTAATCTTTCTATGAGTTTCCTGGAGTCCTTCTGTTTAAAAAAAGTGACTATGGACTCAGCCATAACTGAACCCACTTCGTATATGGCATCCAGTTCTGAAAAATCAGCTTTCATCAAATTATCCATTGTCCGGAATCTTTTGGCTAAAACAAAAGCGGCCTTTTCCCCCACATGCCTAATGCCCAAAGCAAAGATAAGGCGCGATAAGGAACGCTTTTTGCTTTTTTCTATCGCGGCCAAAAGATTTTCTGCTTTTTTTTCTTTGAATAATTCCAATCCCAACAAATCTTCTTTCTTCAAGGAATAAATATCCGCAAAATCTCTGACTATTTTCCTTTGCACTAATTGCTTTATTACTGATTCCCCCATCCCCTCAATATCCAAGCCCGAACGGCTGGCAAAATGAAATAATCCTCTTTCTAGCTGGGCAGGGCAAGAAGGATTAACGCAACGGTAGGCCACATCCTCTTCTTTCTCCTTTACGATCTCGCTACCGCAAACTGGGCAGGATTCGGGAACAGGGAATTCAGATTTTCCCGAACTCTTTACCACTTTTACGACTTTAGGGATTACTTCTCCTGCGCGCTCAATCAATACCCGGTCTCCCTTTTTTATATTCAGGCGTTTAATCTCGTCAAAATTATGTAAAGTAGCCTGCCTTATAATAACCCCGGCACACTCAACGGGCTTCAATTGGGCGATGGGAGTAATTACCCCGGTCCTGCCCACGTTAACCTTAATATCCAAAACTTCTGTGGTTACCTGTTCTGCCGGAAACTTATACGATATCGCCCAGCGCGGGCTCTTCAAAGTAAAACCCAGCCTTTTACGCGCCATCATGTTATTTACCTTAACTACTACTCCATCAATATCATAATCCAGGCTTTTTCTTTTCCCCTGCCAATACCGGCAATAATCAATTACCTCTGTTAAATCTTTACAAAGCGCGCAATTGTCGTTAATCCTGACACCCCATTCTTTCAAACATTTAAAAAATTGCCAATGATCTTTAATTTCTACCCCCCTGCACTCCCCAAGAGAATGCGCGAAAAAATTAAGCCTTCTCTGCGCTACCATAGCCGTATCCAAAAGTTTCAAAGAGCCGCTTGCAGCATTACGCGGATTAGCGAATAAAGCCTCAGAGCTCTCTTGCCTTTCTTTGTTTAACTTATTGAACTCTTCCTTCTGCATATAAACCTCGCCGCGTATCTCAATATAAGAAGGAATATTTTTGCCTCTTAGGACAAGGGGAATAGCTCGGATTGTCTTTATATTGGCAGTTACATCCTCTCCGGTTTCGCCGTCCCCCCTGGTTGCGCCAACAGTTAATTTTCCGTCTACATAGGTTAGGTTGGCGCTTACGCCGTCAATTTTTAATTCCGCCACGTAAACAATTTCTTTACTGGGCCCCAATCCTTTTTGTACCCTCACACCCCACTCTCTTAACTCGTCAAAACTATAGGTATTTTCCAAGGAAAGCATCTTCTGCTTATGCTTTACCGTCTTAAATCCCTTTAATATCCCTGCGCTTATTCTTACCGTGGGAGAATCAGCGCTTTTGTACTCTGGATATTGGTCTTCTAACTCTTTTAACTGCCTTAATAAATCGTCGTATTCCTTATCCGAGATCTCCGGCTGGGAAAGCACATAATACTTATAATCATGGTCACTAATCTCTTTTCTTAAATTTTCGATTTTATTTTGAACATCCTTTTGCATCTTTATCTGCCAGATAAAAGCCTTTCGCCTAAAAAGGGCGGCAGGCCTGCTTTAATAATTTTATCTCTTGCTTTTTCTACGTCATATTCTGTTCTTTTGATTTCAACAGTCATCTTTTGCGAATCATAAATACAATAAGAAGCCAGCCAATTATTATCGCGCGGCTGGCCTACGCTGCCGACATTTATAATATACTTACATTTATTTTTTAGCTTTAAACGGCTTTCCCCAATATATTCGATGCGGCCGCCTTCTTCCTGAATAAAAATTCCGGGAACGTGGGAATGGCCGACAAAACATATATTGTTTTCTAACAGCCTAAATGCCGCTATAGCCTCGTATTCATTAATCAGGTAATGAAACTTTTCAGGCTCCCGCAGACTGCCATGCACTAAAGTTAAATCATTGTTACTAAAGACAAGCTGAAGGTTAAGTACAAAGTTTCTTCCCTGCTTATCTAAAACCCGGCTGGTCCAGATCGCTGCCGCCTTGGCATAGGAATTAAATTCATCAACGGAAAATAAGCCTGCGCTTGCCTGGTCGTGATTTCCGGCTATGGTCAAGCGGCAGAGTTTCCTGGTCTTCTCTATGCATTCATTAGGGTTGGCGCCGTAACCGACTACGTCGCCAATGCATAAATATTCATCTATTGATTCCTGCCTATAAGCACCGATAACGCTGCCGAATGCTTCCAGATTAGAATGAACATCGGAAAAGATTCCGTAACGCATTAAAACCTTATTCTGAAATCATTAAACTCATGGGAGGCTTCCATCCATTCTACTTGGCTATCGCTTATATAATTTGAAAAATGGCTATTCACCCGGCCTAAAAAATCCTTCAGGTCTTTTTCACTGCCTTCAGCTACTACCTCCACTCTGCCGTCGCGTAAGTTTTTAACCCAGCCAAAAATACCGGTTTCTCTGGCTACTTCTTCTGTGGTAAAACGGAAACCTACGCCCTGCACCTTCCCTGAAAAATAAACATGAATCCTTTTTTGCATTGTTGAGAAAAATAATTGCCCCCCGCAATAAAAGTTGAATTATGACTGTTCGGGATCAAATTCACCTAGCCTGTAATAGCTGGTGAATTTGGTCGGGGCGGTCAGACTTGAACTGACGACCTCAGCGTCCCGAACGCTGCGCTCTAGCCAAACTGAGCCACGCCCCGCTCTGCCAGCCTCTTTGATTTAGGTTTTTGAGAAATTTTATCATATAGTATAACAAAAATTTTTGACCTTAGCAATTACTTACGGATTTAATTCTGGCTTATTGCTGCTTGAGGGAGGTAATCAGAAAAAAATTAAATTTTTTGCCTTTTGGCAAACGTATCGAATTCGATATTTACCTTATCAGAAGCTTCTTTAAAACCAAGTGTTGTATTCTTAAGTGTATGAGGAATTATATAAACGGTAAAAGAGGCGGGTCTTATTTCCTGAATAGTCAAACTTATTCCGTCTATCGCAATAGAGCCCTTTGGCAGGCAATAATTGATAAATTTAGCGGGAACTGCTATTTCAAAAAAAATATTGCCTGCGCTGTATCTCTTTTGGCGGACAATTCCCGTACAATCAATGTGTCCGTAAACAAAGTGCCCTGAAATCCTGTCTCCGACTTTTAAACTGCGTTCAAGATTTACTTTTTGCGCATTCCCCCAACCTGAAAACCCTATAGCCTCAAGGGTCTTAGGCATGACTTCAAAACACAAGGCACGGCGTTCTTTTTTTACTACTGTCAGGCAGATACCGTTAACACTGATACTATCGCCAACCTTTGTATCGGCGAATATCTTCTCAGTCTTTACTTCTAAAAAAACAACATTGCTGCGTCTGGATATTTTTTTAATCTGGCCTAACTCTTCTATTATGCCGCTAAACATAGCCTTCCACCAAAATATCTTCCGCAATACGCTTTATTTTTATTTCTTTTAATTTAATCGTCCTATCTATGCGGGCAATGCCTTTCCCCATCACCGAACTGATTGCCTCTTTGCCCCCGATAATCTTAGGGCTGATAATAAAGATTATTTTATCCACCAAGCCTTCGTCGAAGAGCGAACCGATTAGAGTTCCTCCTCCCTCTACCAGAATATTACTGATCCCAAGCCTTAATAATTTACGCATCATATCCTTAAGATTTACCTGGCCTTCTTTTTCTTTCACTTCCAGCACCCTGGCCTTTTTATTTAAAGCCTGCCTGTTTTGCGTCTCCTGGCCGGGTTTACTGGGTAAGGTTGCGATTATCACCTCGGCCTCTTTTGAGAAAATATTTGCATTAGCGGGAGTACTCAACTGGCTGTCTACGATTACTTTCTTTGGCTGTTTTTTAGAAAACCAGGCGTTAAGCCGCGGGTTATCCCTTAAAATAGTATTTACGCCGACTAAAATCGCCGCATAATTCTGGCGAAGGCGATGGGCATAACCGCGGGATTTATCAGAAGTAATCCATTTTGAGTCTCCGGTCTTGGTAGCTATCTTTCCGTCTAAAGTCTGAGCTACCTTTACTGTGACAAAAGGAAGCCTGCGGGTGGTATTTTTTATAAAAATTTCGTTTACCTTCCTCAATTTATTATCTAAAAAGCCTACTTTTACCTTTACTCCGTTTTGCTTAAGTATTTTTACGCCTTTTCCGTTATTCAATGGGTTAGGGTCAATCATGCCCACGATCACTTCCTTTACCCTGCTCTTAAT
>QNCD01000021.1 GCA_003644385.1 Candidatus Omnitrophota bacterium | reverse complement strand
TGATAAATCGGTTCTAAAAATTATTGCTCAAGAAGATGAAAAGAAAGTTTAATCTAAAAAACATAAAAGAAAAATTATTTTATATAATTAAATGGCTTTATCCGGGCATAGGTATAAAACGCTGGATAATATTAAGTACATTTGGAATTATTTTGGTAGTGATCGGTTCTTTAAATTTACGCAGCGAAGAACATTGGGCACTTCAGGCTTTAGATGCGATAGTGATAATTTCGGGAATTATAATTTTAATATTAGGCATCAAAAGGTTAATGCGTTCTTTTATTGCTGCTTTCCTGCCTTCCCCGAAAGAGGCAGAGCTAGTTGATATACTTTATCAGAAAAAACATCTTAGTCGGGGTCCGAGGATAGTTACTATTGGGGGAGGAACAGGCCTATCTGTTCTTTTATCCGGGCTTAAAGAATATACTTCTAATATCACTGCTATTGTGACGGTTGCTGATGACGGCGGTTCTTCCGGAAGGTTAAGGCAGCAATTTGATATTCTGCCGCCCGGAGATATACGTAACTGTTTAGTTGCTCTTGCCGACGCCTCAACTTTGATGAGGGATTTATTTCAGTTCCGTTTTGATAAAAAGAGCCCGGAATTATCCGGCCATAGTTTCGGTAACCTTTTTATCACCGCAATGACCAGTTTAACCGGCGATTTTGAAAAAGCGATTAAAGAAACAAGTAAAGTTTTATCTTTACGCGGTCAAGTAATCCCTTCTACTTTAGATAATGTGGTGTTGGTAGCTGAGCATAAAAACGGCTCAGTTACAGAGGGGGAAGACAAAATTCCTAAGGTAGATAGCTCTATAAATAAGGTTTATCTTAAGCCGGATAGGCCTCAGGCAACGCCCGAGGCATTAAGGGCGATAAAAGAGGCGCAGATTATTGTTTTGGGCCCCGGCTCGCTGTATACAAGTATTCTGCCAAATCTTTTAATAAAAGAAATAACCGATGCCCTTGCTTCTTCGCAGGCAATCAAAATTTATGTTTGTAATGTGATGACTCAGCATGGAGAAACGGATTCCTACTCTGCCTGTGACCATGTTAAAAGCCTTATTCATCATAGCCACTCCAGAATTTTTGATTATTGTATTTTAAACAGCACAAAACTTCCTGAAGAGCTGCTTAGGCGTTATGAACAAGAATATTCTCATCCTGTTAAAATGGATAGTAAGAATATTGAGGATATGGGTTATAGAGTGATTGAGGAAGATATTGTCTCCACTGACGATTTCATAAGGCATGACCCAACAAAATTAGCCAAAATTATTATCAGTTTTATAGAAGAAATTTAAGAATAAAGGTAAAGATGGCCGTAATTAGAAAGAAAATAATCGTAAAAAATAAACAGGGGTTGCATGCCCGTCCGGCCGCCCTATTTGTTCAGGTGGCAAATAAATTCGACGCGCGCATAAAAGTAAAGCGCGATAAAAAAGAAGAGGTCAACGGTAAATCAATAATGGGTATTTTGACCCTGGGAGCTGAACGGGGAAGCGAAATAATAATCGAAGCGGAGGGAGTTGACGCCGGCGAGGCGTTGGTTGAATTAGAAAAAATCGTAGTTAACGAGGAATAAAGAGGAATTTTTAAGATGCTGGAAGTTAAAGGAATAGCAGCAGCTTCAGGAATAAGTATTGGCCCGGCTTACAAAATAAGCAAGGAGGAATTTGTAATTGCTAAAGAGCCGATAGAAGCAGGCGATATAGCCAACCAGATTCAGCTGTTTGAAGAAGCCCTGATTAGAACTCGCAAAGATATTATGGAATTACAGAAACGCATTGCGGTTGAAATGGGCCAGGAGCAGGCTGAGATCTTTGATGCGCACCTCTTAGTTCTGGAAGACCGTATGTTAATAGAGGAGGTAATCACCCGCATCAAACAAGAGAAGCTAAATGTAGCTTACATATTTTCCGAAGTACTGAAGAAATACGTAAGTGTTTTTGCCAAAATAGAGGATGAATATCTTAAGGAGCGCATTGCTGATATCAATGATGTGGGAAAGAGGGTTTTACGTAATTTATTAGGCAAGGAGCGCAAGTGGTTTGAGGAATTAAAAGAAAAAGTTGTGGTCGTAGCACACGACCTTTCGCCTTCTGATACCGCTGCCATGCACAAGCATAAAGTTTGTGCCTTTGTTACCGATATAGGAGGAAAGACTTCTCATACCGCGATTATGGCTAAATCTTTAGAGATACCTGCGGTGGTTGGCCTTGAAAGCGCAACCGCGAAAATTAAAACAGGCGATACCTTAATTGTTGACGGCAGCATGGGAAGTGTAATTATTAATCCTGACGAGAAGACTCTGCGTAAATATAGGCAGGAAGAGGCAAAATTAAAAGGCATTACGGATAAATTTTTTTCAACCAGAGATTTACCTACGATTACCAAAGACAATAAAGAAATACGAATTCATGCCAACATTGAGTTACCTGATGAAGTCCCCTCGGCAAAATTACACGGGGCCTGGGGCATAGGCCTTTATCGAACCGAATTTTTCTACATGAATAGAAACGATTTGCCTACGGAAGAAGAACATTATCAGGCTTATAAATATGTGGCAGAGGAGATGAAGCCCTATCCTGTGGTAATTCGTACTCTGGATTTAGGAGGGGATAAATTTTTATCCCAATTCGAAATGCCTCAGGAGATGCAGCCATTTTTAGGTTGGCGGGCGATTCGATTCTGCCTGGCGCAGCCGGATATCTTTAAAGTGCAATTACGCGCGATATTACGCGCTTCTGTGCATGGTAAATTAAAACTTATGTATCCGATGATTTCCGGCATAGAAGAATTACAGCAGGCCAATAAAATTTTAAAAGAAGCAAAGCAGGAATTGAAAAAGGGAAAAAAAGCTTTTGACGATAATATTGAAGTGGGCGTGATGATTGAAGTACCTTCAGCGGCAATGACCGCAGACCTCTTAGCAAAAGAAGCGAACTTCTTTAGCATCGGGACTAATGATTTAATTCAGTATTCTCTTGCAGTTGACCGGGCAAATGAGAAAGTGGCTTATTTATACGAGCCGGCACACCCGGCAGTTTTAAGAATGATTAAGGGAATTATTGACATTGCCAAGAATAGCGGTATCCGCGTGGGTATGTGCGGTGAAATGGCAGGAGAACCGGCTTTGGTATTGATTCTTTTAGGCCTAGGCCTTGATGAATTCAGCATGCCGCCTTCGGTTATTCCTGAAGTCAAATATATTATTCGCTCTGTGAGTTTAAAACAGGCTCAGGAAATTGCAAATGAGGCTTTAGGTTTATCTACCGGCAGAGAAATCGAAAAATTCAGCCAGATTAAATTAAGGGAGATTTTACAATGATGAGATTAAATGAATTTTGCGGCCTGGATATAAAACTTGATACTGAAAAAACAAGGCTTACCTTCGGTCAGGGCCTGAATTATTCTGAACCCGGCGTACGCTCACTCGACCAAATGAAAGAAGTGCTACTGGATAAGAACATCAGCGAGCCGAAAGAACTTTATTATATGTACCGGGATGTTTACCGGATAGCCGATAAAGCTTTATTAGAAAAAAATAAATTACGTTATGATGTTACTCTGATAAAGCCGGATGCGTTAGGCAGAGAATTTATGAAAACCGCAGGACACTACCATCCGCAAAGCTTCGGCGAATTATATGAAGTGGTCTATGGGCATTGCTATTGTTTATTGCAGAAACCTGCTAAAGAAGAATATAGGAACATTGAGGAAGTGGTAATCTGTGAAGCTAAAGCAGGGCAGAAAATAGTCATTCCTCCGGGCTTTGGGCATATCCTTATAAACCCCGGCCCGGATTTACTGATTACTTCTAATTGGGTAAGCAGCGTCTTCAGCTCCGAATACCAGCTTTACAAAGAAGCTCAGGGAGCGGCTTATTTTATGGTTAAATCTTCGACTAAAGAACCGGGATTAATCCCTAATACATATTTTAAACAATTGGCGAAAATAAAATCAGTCAAGCCAAATCCGCGGATAGAAAAATTTGGCCTTTTAGAAAATGAACCTATTTACCCTATAATCAACGAAAATGCAGAAAAATTAAGTTTTCTGAACCATCCTTTGGATTTTGACTATAGTGAAGTATTTATTTAAAATACATAATCTAAAATGAAGGCATTAATATTAGCCGCCGGATATGCCAAGAGGTTGTATCCTTTAACTAAAGATTTTCCTAAGCCGCTGTTGAGAGTAGCTAAAAAACCGATAATCAATTATATTACAGAGGAGCTTGAAAGAATCAGCACGGTCAGTGAAATTATTGTGATAACAAATAGTAAATTTCTTCCTCATTTTAAAAAATGGAAAAAACACTTTCATTTCAGCAAGCCCGTCACTTTAATAGATGATTTAACGCGCAGCAACTCTACCCGCCGCGGGGCAATCGGCGATATGGCATTTGCAATCAAGAAGAAAAAAATATGCCATGATTTACTGGTAATCGGGGGGGATAATATCTTCGATGTCAGTTTAAACGATTTTCTTTCTTTTGCCAGGAGAAAAAAGCCGCATCCGACCATAGGAATTTATAAGTTAAAAAACATAAAACAAGCCAGGAATTACGGAGTGGTAAGAATAGACAGAAAAAAAAGATTGATAGGTTTCCAGGAGAAGCCCGCTAATCCCTGGTCTTCTCTGGTAGCAATGTGCTTGTATTTTTTTCCGAAAGAGAAATTAAGACTGATTGGGGAATATGCCGCTATAAAACACGATAAGCACGACGCCACGGGGTTTTATATCAGCTGGCTGATGAAGAAGGAAACGGTTTATGGTTTTATTTTTAAAAAAAACTGGTATGATATCGGCCACCATGACACTTACGAGCAGGCAAGGCGGATATTTTTAAAAAATAAAAATTAAGGCTAATTTTAAAGGAGACGGCATGGCTACACGAAAACATTTTTTTACTTCAGAATCTGTGGGTGAGGGGCATCCGGATAAGGTTTGCGATCAGATATCCGATGGCGTATTGGATGAAGTGTTAAAACAGGACCCTTACGGAAGGGTTGCCTGTGAGACCTACGTAACTATGGGTCTTTTAATTGTGGGCGGAGAAATTACCACTTCAGGATACGTAGACGTACAAAAGCTGACAAGAAATATTCTTAGGGAAATCGGTTATGACCATCCTATATATGGATTTGATTACCGCACCTGTGCTATAGTGAATACGATACACAATCAGTCTGAGGATATTGCGCAGGGAGTAGATAAAGGTGGAGCTGGAGACCAGGGTTTTATGGTTGGTTTTGCCTGCCGGGAGACAGAAGAATTGATGCCGCTACCGATAATGCTGGCGCATAAATTAGTACGCAGGGTAGCCCAGGTGCGCCGCGAAGGCATATTAAAATACCTTGGGCCTGACTGTAAGTCTCAGGTGAGCGTTGAGTATCACGATGGGCATCCGAAAAAAATTACCTCCTGTGTTCTTGCTTGTCAGCATACAGAGGAGATATTGGATTTAAACCAGAAGATGATTTCAAAAAAGGCGCGCCGGGAGATAATCGAAGCAATTGCTAAGCCGGTTTTAAAAGGCTATGTTGATAAAGAGACAAAATATTATATTAATGAAACGGGTAAATTTGTTATCGGCGGCCCACAATCCGATACCGGCATGACCGGTAGAAAAATTGTCGTAGACACTTACGGAGGAACAGCTTCTCCGGGCGGAGGGGCTTTTTCCGGGAAAGACCCGACGAAGGTAGACCGTTCAGCAGCTTATATGGCCAGGTACATTGCTAAAAATATCGTAGCCGCAGGACTTGCTGAAAAATGCCTGGTACATTTGGCGTATGTAATCGGCCGATCAGACCCTTTGGCAATAATGGTTGATACTTTCGGCACAGGAAAACTTTCCGAAAAAGCGTTTATAAAATTAATCAGGCAAAATTTTGAACTTACGCCTAAGGGAATGATAAAGGAGTTAGACCTTTTACGCCCCATATATAGGAAGACAGCCTGTTATGGCCATTTTGGAAGGAGTGAGCCAGAATTCAGCTGGGAATTAACCGATAAAGCCGCGAATTTAAAAAAACAGGCATCGCGTTTATAAAAAATGGGCTGATAGTCAATAGCAAAAATTTCACTAAAGACCATAGACTATTAGCTATCGACAATATAAGAAGGAGCACTTAATGAAGCATGACATCAAAGACATTAAGCTGGCGAAAAAAGGCGCATTGAGAATTGAATGGGCCAGGAACAATATGCCGGTTTTAAAGTTGCTTGCCGAGCGTTTTAAAAAAGAAAAGCCATTAAAAGGAATTAAATTATCGGCTTGTCTGCATGTTACTACAGAGACCGGAGTTTTAATGGAGGTTTTAAAGGCAGGGGGAGCAGATTTAGCTCTTTGCGCTTCCAATCCTTTATCAACGCAGGATGACGTGGCAGCTTCTTTGGTTAAAGACCTTAAAATTTCAGTGTTTTCTATCAAAGGCGAAGATACCAAAACTTATTATAAGCACTTAAAGTCGGTTTTAGCTGTAAAACCGGATATTACCATGGATGACGGTGCAGACCTTGTTAGCACCGTACACCGTACACCGTACTCCGCACATAAAAATATTCTAGGAGGAACAGAAGAGACCACTACCGGAGTAATAAGATTAAGGGCTTTGGCGAATCAGGGTAAACTAAGATATCCGATAATCGCAGTCAATGATGCTCAAACCAAGCACCTTTTTGATAATCGTTACGGAACAGGGCAATCAACTATAGATGGTATAATCCGCGCCACAAATAAATTACTCGCAGGAGCAAAATTTGTAGTCTGTGGTTATGGCTGGTGCGGAAGAGGCGTGTCTATGCGGGCAAAGGGCATGGCTGCCCGGGTAATTATTGTTGAAGTCGATCCTCTGCGTGCTTTGGAAGCTTCTATGGATGGCTACGAGGTAATGCCGATAAAAGAGGCAGCCAAAATAGGAGAGGTTTTTGTCACAACTACCGGCGATACCAGCGTTATCCGCAAAGAACATTTTTCCATTATGAAAGACGGGGCAATAGTTTCTAATGCCGGGCATTTTAACATTGAGATAGATATTCCGGCATTAGCCAGGATCAGCAAAAAGAAAAAACGCATCCGTGAGTTCGTTGATGAGTATATATTAAAGGACGGCCGCAAGATTTATTTATTAGGAGAGGGCCGGTTAATTAATTTAGCCGCTGCTGAAGGCCATCCGGCGCAGGTGATGGATATGTCCTTTGCTAATCAGGCCTTAAGCGCTGAATTTATAAAGAAGCATCACAAAGAATTAACAAAAGACGTTTATAAAGTTCCGGAAGAAATCGATAAAAATATCGCTCGCCTTAAATTAAAATCAATGAATATTAAAATTGACAGTTTAACCAAAGAGCAGGTTAAATATTTATCGAGCTGGGAGATAGGGACCTAAATGGCTATAAAACGAATAGCGGTTTTAACTACCGGCGGGGATGCCCCGGGGATGAATGCGGCAATACGTGCGGTAGTGCGTTTTGCCTGGCATAATAAATTGGAAGTAATCGGCGTATTTCGCGGATGGCACGGTTTGATTAATGAAGATTTAAAACCAATGAGTCACCGCTCTGTTTCAGGAATAATAAATCAAGGCGGAACGATCCTAAAAACAGCGCGTTGCCCGGAATTCGAGACTAAAGGAGGCCAAGAAAAGGCTTTTCAGACATTAAAAAAGCACGCCATTGACGCTATGGTTGTGATCGGCGGAGACGGAAGTTTCAGGGCTGTCCACGGATTTTATAAAAAATATAAAGTTCCCTGTATCGGGATTCCTGCTTCTATTGATAATGATATTAACGGGATAGATATGACTATTGGCGCGGATACCGCGGTAAATACCGCGCTTTCGGCTATAGATAATATTCGTGATACTGCAACTTCCATGGAGCGGATTTTTGTAATCGAAGTAATGGGCCGCGATAGCGGTTTTATTGCGCTTTCTGTAGCGCTGGCCGGAGGCTGCGAAGACGTTCTTATCCCGGGAAAAATATTGGATTTTGAGAATATTTGCCGGGATATAGTCGAAGGGAATAAAAAAGGCAAAATCAGCTGGATTATTGTTGTTGCCGAAGGTGTTGCTTCTGCCGATGAGATCGCAAAAAAAATAGCTGAAAGAACAGGCCTGGATACCCGCGCTGTTACTTTAGGTCATGTGCAAAGAGGGGGACGCCCTACTGCTTTGAGCCGGGAATTGGCATTAAGGTTAGGCGAGGCAGCGGTAGAATGCCTGCTAAAAGGAGAATCGGATAAAGCCGTGGGAATACGCGCAGGAAAAATAGTCTGCCTGGATTTAGAATTCGCTATTACTAAGAAAAAGTTAGAAGCAGATAGTTTTTATAAACTAATCAAAATATTAACTTAGGAAGGAGTTTTTGTTATGGGGAGAAGGCCGCTTGATGCCGAAAAAATAGCCATGGATTTAATTATGAGCGATGATCCGAAAGTTAAAAGAAAATTAGCTAAAAAGATTTTTGATATCGCTTACAAAAAAGGAATTTATCCTTCTAGTATCCATGAATTTTATATGGCGCGGGGAAGGGGAGAATTCTCTGGGCTTACAGTCCCGGCGATAAACTTAAGGGGCATGACTTTAGATTTAGCAAAGGCAATATTCAGGGTAGCTAAGAAAAATGAGGCCGGCGCTTTTATTTTTGAGATTGCTAAATCCGAAATGGGTTATACTGCCCAGCCGCCTATAGAATATGCTGGTATAGTAATAGCTGCAGCCATAAAAGAAGGTTTTAGCGGAGCAGTTTTCATTCAGGGCGACCATTTCCAGGTCAATGCTAAAAAATACCAGGAGGATCCCGAGAAAGAAATAGAAGGCTTAAAGGCTTTGATTCAGGATTCAATTGACTCCGGATTTTATAATATAGATATTGACAGCTCAACCCTTGTAGACCTCTCTAAGCCTGACGTGAAAAAACAGCAGTATTTAAATTATGAAGTTTGCGCAAAGCTTACCCAGTTTATCCGCCAGATTCAGCCCAGGGGTGTAGAGGTTTCCGTGGGTGGAGAAATAGGCGAGGTAGGGCATCAGAATTCAACGCCCGAGGACCTGCGGGCTTTTATGCAAGGTTACAGAGAGAGGTTGCGTAAGGGGCGAACCGGGATCAGTAAAATAAGCGTCCAGACCGGGACTTCACACGGAGGCGTAGTTTTACCCGACGGATCAATTGCCCAGGTAAAATTAGACTTTGATACCTTAAAAGCTTTATCCGAGATGGCGCAGAAAGAATATGGTTTAGCCGGAGCAGTGCAGCACGGTGCCTCTACCTTACCTGCCGAGGCCTTTCATAAGTTTCCTGAAGTCCAGACTGCAGAGGTGCATTTAGCCACTGAATTTCAAAATATGATTTATGAAAGCAAACATTTTCCCCAGGCTTTAAAAGCAAGAATCTATGACTGGCTAAAGGCGAATTTGGCCTCGGAGAAAAAAGAAGGAGAAACCGAAGAGCAATTCATTTATAAAACGCGTAAAAAAGCTTTAGGTCCCTTTAAAAAGGAGATCATGGGCTTAGCTCAAGGAACGCGCGATGCTATTGCCGTAGAGATCGAAGAGAAGTTTGATTTTCTTTTTAAGCAGTTGAATGCGGTAAATAATAAAGGCCTGGTTGATAAATACGTTATCCTTAAGAGGGTTATCAGCCGTAAAAGAAAAAAATCAAGTAATGTTGTGCACGACGGCGAGGGGGCAGACTAAGCAAGTCACCAAGACACAACGTCACAAGGCCACCAGTTGACTTAAACTTAGATAATAAAATTCCAACAGTTACTGGCGTCGTGGTGTCTTTGCGATCTGGTGTCCACTGTAAAAAAACGGAGGAGCAATGCGGTCAGATAAGATTAAAAAAGGATTAGAGCGCGTTCCGCATCGGGCGCTTTTATATTCTACGGGAATAAGCAAAAAGGATTTAGAGAGGCCTTTTATCGGCGTGGCTACTTCTTTTAGCGACTTAATTCCCGGCCATATCGGTATGCGCGATTTAGAGCGTTTTATCGAGCGCGGCATTTGTCATGCCGGAGGGGTTCCTTTTTTCTTTGGTGTGCCCGGTATCTGCGACGGGATAGCCATGGGTCACTTAGGCATGTGTTATCCTTTGCCCTCAAGGGAAATAATTGCTGATACCATTGAAACGGTAGTTCAGGCGCATCAATTAGACGGCATTGTCTGCCTTACAAATTGTGATAAGATTACTCCCGGGATGTTGATGGCAGCAGCGCGTCTGAATATACCGGCGATTATTGTGACTGCCGGGCCGATGCTGTCCGGGCGTTTTAAAATGAGGAAACTTGCCTTTGTACACGATACTTACGAAGGGCTGGCCCGGGCAAAAAAAGGCAAAATCTCAATGCAGGAATTAGGCTGTTTAGAGATGGAGGCCTGCCCAGGGCAAGGTTCCTGCCAGGGGTTATATACTGCTAATACCATGGCCTGTATTACCGAAACCTTAGGCATGTCTTTACCCGGTTGCGCTACTGCGTTGGCAGGCTCAGCTAAAAAGAAAAGAATTGCCCAGGAAAGCGGTGAACGGATCGTAGAATTAGTTAAAAAGAATATAAGACCTTTGAATATTATTAATAAGAAGTCTTTAGAGAATGCGATTACTGTAGATATGGCATTGGGCGGCTCCAGCAATACAGTCTTGCATATTATGGCCGTTGCCAGTGAGGCAAGAATAAAATTAGAGCTTAAAACCTTTGATAAAATCAGCAGGCATACCCCGCATATTACTAATCTTGAGCCGGCAGGGCCTTATTTTATGGAAGACCTGGATTATGCCGGAGGTATTCCTGCAGTATTAAAAAGATTAAAGGCTAAGTTGAATAACGTTATGACCTTAAAAGGAAAAAGAATTTTTGATATTGCCAAAGATGCGCAAATTTTTGATGAAGAAGTAATTCGCCCATTTGCGCGCGCCTATCATAAAGAGGGTGGCATCGCTGTTTTATTTGGAAATTTAGCTCCTGATGGCGCAGTGATTAAGCAGTCAGCAGTAAACCCTAAGATGATGAAATTTAAGGGCCGGGCGAGAGTCTTTAACCGTGAAGAAGAGGCAATGAAAGCGATATTAGCTAATAAAATTAAAAAAGGCACGGTTATCGTAATTAGATACGAAGGCCCTGCGGGTGGACCGGGCATGCGCGAGATGCTCGCGCCGACTTCGGCGATTGTGGGCTTAGGGTTGAGCGATTCAGTTGCCCTGGTTACTGACGGAAGGTTTTCCGGAGGAACCAAAGGCCCCTGCATCGGCCATGTTTCACCGGAGGCATCTGCAAGAGGACCGATTGCAGTTTTAAAAGACGGTGATATAATCACTATTGATATACCGGGTAGAAAATTGGAAGCAAAGTTAAGCAAATCAGAGATCGAGCAGAGGTTTAAGAACTGGAGAGCAGTTGCGCCCAAGATCAAAACCGGCTATTTGGGCCGTTACTCCAGGTTAGTCAGCTCTGCAGATAAAGGCGCAATATTATCTTAATGAATAATATGGGGCCACAAAGACGCAAGGACGCCAAGACAGAGGCAGAGAAGCATTAAAATAACTTGTGACTTTGTGTCGCGGTGACTTTTAAAAATGACTGGCGCAGAAATTATAATTGAATGCTTAAAGCGTGAAGGCGTGGAAGCGATATTCGGTTATCCCGGCGGGAATGTCCTGCCTTTATTCGATAAACTTTACGATTCAGATTTTAAATTTATTCTTACCCGTCATGAGCAGGGCGCAGCTCATGCTGCCGACGGTTATGCCCGGGTTACAGGTAAGCCTGGTGTCTGCATTGCGACTTCCGGGCCCGGAGCTACTAATTTGACTACCGGCATAGCCAACGCCTACATGGATTCAATACCTTTGGTGGCGATTACCGGACAGGTTAAATCTTATGTTATAGGTAATGACGCCTTCCAGGAGGCGGATGTCACCGGTATTACCAGGCCGATAACCAAACATAACTATCTGGTAAAAGAGGTAAAGGATTTGGTGCGTATTTTCCGCGAGGCATTCCATATCGCTTCAACAGGACGCCCCGGGCCGGTAGTGATAGACATTCCTTCTGATATCCAACAACAGGAAACTGAGTTTGTTTGGGTTCAAAACCTGGAAATCCGAAGCTATAAACCAACCTACTTTGGTCATCCGGGACAAATAAAGAAGGCTGCCAAATTTATCAGCGCTTCAAAGAAGCCGGTTATTTATGCCGGAGGCGGAATAATTATTTCCGCGGCGAGCCTAGAACTAAAAGAATTAGCCGAGAAGATTCAGACTCCGGTTACCACAACTTTACTTGGTTTAGGAGGCTTTGATGAGAAGCACAGACTTTCTTTGGGCATGCTGGGCATGCACGGAACCGCCTATGCCAATCATGCGATAATGGATTCGGATTTAATCATTGCCGTAGGAGCGCGTTTTGACGACCGGGTAACCGGAAAACTCGATGCCTTTGCTCCGCATGCAAAAATTATACATATCGATATTGACCCATCCTCTATCAGCAAGAATGTTAAAGTGGATATTCCGATAGTAGGGGATTGTAAAAATGTTTTAGGCCAGCTTATTAAAGAGATTAAAAAGCCGCCGGATACTCAAGAATGGTTAAAAACCATAGATTCCTGGAAGAGAAAACATCCTTTGATCTATAAAGACGGAGATAAAATTAAACCCCAGTATGTTATTGAGCAGATTTCCCAGGCTACAAAGGGAGAGGCGATAATTACTACCGAAGTAGGGCAGAATCAGATGTGGGCTGCTCAATGGTATAAATATTCTCATCCGCGCACTTTTGTTTCCAGCGGCGGATTAGGCACAATGGGTTTTGGTTTTCCCGCGGCAATGGGGGCAAAAGTGGGTTGCCCTGGAAAAATAGTCTTTGATATTGCCGGCGATGGCTCAATCCAAATGAACATTCAGGAATTAGCTACCTGTGTATGTAATAAAATCAATGTGAAAGTAGCAATATTGAATAACGGTTACCTGGGAATGGTCAGGCAGTGGCAGGAATTATTTTATAAGAAGCGCTACGCCCACACCTGTTTGCATAATCCTGACTTTGTGAAATTAGCGGAAAGTTTCGGGGCGGTAGGCATCAGGGTTACTAAGAAAGAAGAAGTGCGTGCAGCAATCGATAAGGCGCTATCAATAGATAATACTGTATTTATTGATTTTCACATTGAACCCGAAGAAAACGTATTTCCCATGGTTCCGGCAGGAGAGGCGATCAACCGGATGATCGGAGGTATGGCTTAAAAAGGACAAAGATGAGCGCAAAGCTAAAATTAACTTCCATAGAAAAAGCACCACTAATACGCAAATTCACAGTGCTTTTTATTGTAATGTCTTTGCCGCCTTTTTTGATTATTACTTATCTTTATACCCAGTATGTTAATACGCGCGAAATTGTTATAGAGCAGGATGTATTGATAACGCTTTTATTTCTTACCGGCATAGGTGCGTTAGTAGGTTTTTGGGGTATCCGTAAATCCCTGGTAAAAATTCAAAATATTACCAAGCGCACACGCGAGGTTTTAGGGAAAAATATTCCTGAATTAGGGGGAATAGATGGGGAAGAAGGTGAAATTACCCAGTTGGCTAGGTCATTCAGCGAGGTTGCTAAGAACTTAGAAAATAACATAAAACGATTAGAAGCTTCCAAGCGCACGATCCAGTATGTCTTATCTAAAGTCGCATTAGGCATGTCTTCGGCGCAATCTATTGATACATTTTTAGAATTAATCGTAGAAATTACCGCGAATGCCTTAGAGGCTAAGGCCGGGGTATTAATGTTGCTGGATGAAGAAAAACAAGAACTTTATGTGAGAGCGGAATCAGGCTTTGAAGAGGCATTTAAAAATTTACGCCTTAAAGTAGGGGAAGAGGGGCCAGGGTGGGTAGCAAAACATAAAGAACCTTTATTAGTACCTCGTTTGCACCAACAGCAGCAACATAGCCGCACAACAGGTCCTTTTGTTCCGCCTCTTTTGTGTGTACCTTTGATGTTTCAGGATAAGTTGATTGGCGTATTGGCGGTGGTTGGCAAAATTATCGGAGAAAATTTTGGCGAAGATGAACTGCTGATTGTTTCTAACTTAGCCTCCCAGACAGCAGTGGCGGTAGAAAACGAAATGTTGCACCAGGATGCCGAAAAGACATATTTAGAAACTTTTTCGGCTTTAGCTTATGCGGTTGAAGCGCGCGATAAATACAGCCGAGGGTACCTGGATAGAGTTTCTAATTACGCCGTAAATACATCAAAAAAACTTGGCTTAAGCGAAAATTCGATTAAAGATATAAAGGATGCTGCGGAACTGCATGATGTCGGCAAGGTCGGTATCAGTGATGAAATATTAAAGAAGGCAGGCGGATTTGAAGAGGGAGAATCCGCTGTTATGCATAAACATCCTGCAATCGGAGAAGCAATTGTTAAACCGGTGCGCAGCCTCTCCAGGCTTTGCGATTTAATCCGCCACCATCATGAATGGCTCGACGGTACCGGGCATCCGGATAACCTTAAAGGCGATGAGATTAGTATAGGGGCTAGAATTTTAAGCGCGGTGGATACTTTTGATGCCATGACTACCGACAGGCCATACCGCAAGGGCCTTACTCCTGAGGAGGCAAAAGTGGGATTAAGAAAATATGCCGGTACGCGCTACGACCCTAAAGTAGTGGAGGCATTTATTACCACATTATGAGACATACAATTTCAGTATTAGTCGAAAATAAACCCGGAGTCCTGGCCCGCGTGGCCGGCCTTTTTAGCGCCCGCGGTTATAATATTACTTCTTTAGCCGTGTCCGAGACTCTCTCCCATGATATTTCATATATGACTATAGTTGTTGACGCAGAGGACGAGAAGATCCTGGAACAGATAAAAAAACAACTTAATAAGCTTATAGATATTATTTCGGTTACAGATTTTATTAAAAAAGAACATATAGAGAGAGAATTGCTTTTATTGAAGATTAATTATTCAGCTAAAGAAAAAACAAAAATAGAGGGCATATTAAATAAATACCTGGCAAAGGTAATCTGGCATAGAGATAATCTGGCAATCATAGAGATGGTCGGGGGGCAGGAGGAAATTAAACAGTTGTTGCATAACCTGGATAAGTTTGAAATTAAAGAGTTAGTGAGAACCGGTAAACTTACTATGGCGACTTAGTTAATTATTTTTTAGAAGGAGGCAATAGAGATGGCAAAAATTTACTATGACCAGGATGCTGATTTAAGTCTTTTAAAAGAAAAAAGAATTGCGATTATAGGTTATGGTATTCAGGGCAGGGGCCAGGCTCTATGTTTGCGTGATTCAGGATGCAGCGTAATTATTTCCGAACTGGAAGGCACCTCGAATTTCCAAAAGGCGAAAAATGACGGGTTTAGTCCGGCTTCTGCGGGCGAAGCTGCGTCCGCTGCAGATATCATTCAGATTCTGACCCAGGATCATGTCCAGGCAAAGGTTTATAAGGAGGCGATTAAGCCTAATTTAAAAAAAGGTAAAGCCTTATGTTTTTCTCACGGTTTTAATATCAGGTTTAAACAGATAAAGCCTCCGAGAAATGTAGACGTTTTTATGGTTGCGCCCAAAGGACCGGGCGCTTTAGTAAGAAAAATGTACGAAGAAGGCAAAGGGGTTCCCTGTCTTTTAGCGGTATTCCAGGACGCTACAGGTCAGGCAAAAGATTTAGCATTAGCTTATGCTAAAGGTATCGGCGGAACACACGCCGGCGTGATTGAGACTACCTTTGAAGAAGAGACTGAAACAGATTTATTCGGAGAACAGACAGTTCTTTGCGGCGGGGTTACGGAACTTATTAAGGCCGGCTTCGACACTTTGATTCAGGCCGGTTATCAGCCTGAGATAGCCTACTTCGAAGTATTACACGAATTGAAATTGATTACAGACTTAATTCAAGAGACCGGAATCTCCGGAATGCGCAGGCGCGTTTCCAATACTGCCTGTTATGGAGATTTAACCCGAGGGCCTAAAATAATTACCGAAAAAACCCGCAAGGCCATGGAGAAGATTTTAAAAGATATCAAATCCGGAAAATTTGCCCGGGAATGGATTAAGGAAAATGAAGCAGGCAGGCCGGTATTTAACGAATTGCTGAAGAAAGGCGATGAACATCCGATAGAGAAAGTAGGCGAGCAGTTGCGGGAAATGATGCCTTGGATGAAGGAATAAGTCGCAAAGACACAAAGTCAGAAGGTTACAAGTAAGCCTTTGTTCATTTGCGACCTTGTGTGTCGGTGTCCTTGTGACGTAGTGACCTTAATATGGATAGAGTTATTATATTCGATACTACGCTTCGCGATGGAGAGCAGGCCCCGGGAGCCAGCTTAAACCCTGCGGAAAAATTAGAGATAGCGCATGCGCTTTCCGATTTGGGCGTAGACATAATTGAGGCGGGATTTCCGGTTTCAAGCAAAGGCGAGCTTGAGTCTGTTAAACAGATTGCCAGGGCAGTAAAGAATTCGGTTGTCTGCAGCCTGGCACGTGCAGTTAAAGAGGATATCGACGCAGCAGCCGAAGGTATAAAGCCGGCAAAACGCGGCCGCATTCATGTATTTCTGGCTACTTCCAAGATCCACATGCAGTATAAGTTGAAGAAGGCAGGAGATGAGATTATGCGTTTGGCAGTAGAAAGCGTCAAATATGCGAGAAAGTTTTGCGATGATCTGGAGTTCTCTCCGGAGGACGCCTCGCGTAGCGATCAAGCCTTTCTTTTCAGGGTGGTGGAGGCGGTAATTAATGCCGGTGCAACTACGGTTAATATTCCGGATACCGTCGGCTATGCCGAGCCCCAGGAGTACGGTAATTTAATCGGCGCGCTCAAAGCAAATGTCCCTAATATTGACCAGGCAATAATCTCGGTGCACTGCCATAATGATTTAGGCCTGGCAGTGGCAAACTCGCTTTCGGCAATCAGAAACGGCGCCAGGCAGGTTGAGTGCACTATTAACGGAATCGGAGAACGCGCAGGCAATGCCTCCATGGAAGAAATTGTCATGTCTATTAAGACCCGCAAAGATATATTTTCTGATTTAGAGACTAATATAAAATCCAACCAAATATATAAAGTCTCGCGCCTGGTAAGCAAGCTTACCGGTTTTGTAGTTGCTCCGAATAAGGCTATTGTAGGCGCAAATGCCTTCAGGCACGAATCAGGTATTCATCAGGACGGGGTTTTAAAAGAGCGCACAACTTATGAGATTATCAAACCGCAGGATGTGGGGGTTTTTGGCTCAGGGTTGGTGCTCGGAAAACATTCCGGCAGGCATGCGTTAAATGAAAGATTAAAGGAATTAGGTTTTCATCTTAGCCATGAACAGATTGATAAAGTAAGCGTGCGTTTTAAGGAGTTGGCTGATAAGAAGAAAAATATTTTTGACGATGATTTAATTTCTATAGTCGAAGACGAAATTAAATTAATTAAGCCTTTGTGGAGATTAGAGGGTTTTCAGGTTACTTCCGGAACGCATATCAGCCCGAGCGCAGAAGTCAAGTTAAAATACCGCCATAAATCATTATCGGGAAAATCCTCCGGAGACGGGCCGGTAGATGCCTGTTTTAAGGCCATTGATAAAGTTACCGGCGTCAAGGGCGAACTTCAGGATTACCGCATTGAGGCAGTGACTAAGGGTAAAGATGCTTTAGGTGAGGTAATTTTAAAACTTAAGGCAAAAGGCAGGGTAGTTACTGCACGGGGTTCAAGCACTGATATTATCGAGGCATCAGTAAGAGCTTACATTACTGCCCTTAATAAAATAGAAAGTCTATAGAATTTATCTTTGATGGATAATGCTTCAACTTTTAGAATATACGGTCTGCTCGGCTATCCGGTAAAACACAGCCTCTCGCCGGTAATGCAGAACGCTGCTTTTAAAACCCTTCCTATAAACGCAGAATACAGATTATTTGAAGTAAGGCCCGAAGACCTGGAAGAATTTTTATTAAGCGATAAACCTGCCCAGGATACTGAGGGAAACTCTGTTGCCAAATCCGATATCTTCGGTTTTAATATCACCATACCCCATAAAGTAAAGGCAAGAGAGATACTTGAAAAGAAATTTCCTCTTGATAATAAAAAGCAAGAGGTGCCTGAAAATGAGTATTATGTCCAGCTTTCGGGAGCAATTAATACGGTTAAAAGAGAAACTGGCTCCTTAAAATATTATAATACTGATGCCAGCGGCTTTTTAAGATCCCTAAGACAGGATTTAAAATTCGAGACTAAAAATAAGAATGTCCTTGTTATTGGCTGCGGGGGTGCAGGCAGGGCGGTTATCGCCAGTTTAACCTGGGAGAGAAGAGAGGGGGTAGCCAAGATATACATAAATGATGTTAACCAGGAAGCAACAAATTCTGCCAGAGAGCATTTTTCAAAACTCAGCCGGTTTTCTTACTTGAAGGATAAATTGAAATTTATCTCCAGTGACGAGATACCCCACATTATAAAGGAATGCCATTTATTAGTTAATGCCACACCCATAGGAATGAAAGGCGAAGATGCATCTATAGTGGATAAGAGTTTACTGCATAAGGGCTTGTTTGTCTACGATTTAGTTTATTATAAGCAGGGAACTACTCGTTTGATGAAAGACGCAAGTTCGCTAAATTTAACTTGTGCCTCAGGTTTAGAAATGCTTTTGTACCAGGGGGCGGATGCTTTTGAATTATGGATGGCTCCGATGCAGGCACCCATTGAAATAATGCGTAAAGCGCTAATGGAGGCGGCGAAGAGATGATCGGGAATCTCATAGCTTTTATCTTCGGCTCTATTGTGGGCAGTTTTTTAAACGTCTGCATTTACAGGATGCCTTTGGGTAAATCCGTAGTCTGGCCGCGTTCCCATTGCCCTAAATGCGGGAAGAAAATCCCCGGCTATGACAATATCCCATTTATCAGTTATATTCTTTTAAAAGGCAGGTGCCGCTTCTGCCATGAGAAAATTTCCCCCAGCTATTTAATAGTAGAGTTGCTGACTGCTCTGATGTTTCTAGCATTATTTGACCGTTTGAAATTAACTTATGAATTTTTTATTTATACTGTTTTTGCCTGCAGCCTGATTATCGCTACCTTTATTGATATAAAGCACCGCATTATTCCCGATGAGATTTCAGTCGGCGGAATAATCGTTGGATTCCTGCTGATTTCTATTACAGGTTTTACCGTAAATCCTCGACCTTACACCTTCTATCCGATGTTGAATTCTTTCCTGGGCATTATTACCGGAGGCGTGATAATTTTTTTAACCGGATTTATTTTTGATTTTATCTATTTTAAGCTGTTGAAGAAACCCCCGATACAGGGCGAAACAAGTTCTATGGGCGGGGGAGACGTAAAATTACTGGCGATGATCGGGGCTTTTTTGGGCTGGCAAAAGGTGCTGTTTACTTTTTTCATTGCTCCTTTTTTAGGCATACTAATCGGTATCATAAATCTCCTTGTAAAAAAAGACCATACTATTCCCTACGGCCCGTTTTTATCCGCGGCCGCCATAATTTCTTTATTCTGGGCAGAAAAGATAATCAGCTTAATATTACTTCGATAGGCTCAAGATAGCCTTGGATTAAGAGTTTCGTACGGCGTACCGAGTACGGAGCAAAAAAAGCAAGAGGCAAAAAACCTCCATTCTTGTTCGTCGGCAGGCAGGCTGTCTTGGACTGTTTCAGAAAAGCATAGATTTTGTGGGTTGCTTTCGCGCTCAATATTTTGCGGCGGCCTTGTCCTGTTCCCGCAGAAAGCGGGACACCCGCCGTTCCGATACGGCGGGGTGCTCTCGCGGCTACGCTCGAAATCAGTCCAATCCCCCCCCGCAAGATAGTCTTTTAATAAACTACTAGTCATTTTAGAAAGATGGAAGGTAGGAGATTATAATGAAGAAGATTATTCTTAATAATAATTCTAAGAAAGGAGAAAAAATGAATTATCTTCGTCGTGATTGGTATTACGGTTATCTTTGGAGGGGGATAATTTTTTTATTTATTTTTTTAGTTGTTAATACCTTAATAGTATTACCATTTTTAGATTGGGCTTTGGTAACTAACCCTTTAAGGGAAATCTTATGGTGTGTAAGCTGGGCAGCTTTTGGAGTAAGTATTGGTTTATATAATAGTCGCGAAACTAATGACAAACGAAGTTTAGAAAATAGGCATTATGAGAAATATTTTCTTTTTGTATGGGGCATTGCTACCCTTGCTGCGTTTGTAGCTTTGGGAAACTTTAAAGGAGACACCATTATGTCTTATGCAGCCGCTTTACTTACTGGAGTGGTTGTAGGTTTTACCGGAGATAAATTAGGAGAAAAACTGGATCTTGTCAGATAAGAGCTAAACCTGGGTACATTTTGGCACAGATATATAGTTAATAAAGAGTAATTGGTTATATTAATAAGTAGTATTTAAAGGGTGCCAAACGAAGTGTTCAGATAATTTTTACAATGAAAAATGAAGTGGCTTATGTGGTTTTAGATAAAAGTTTTCTTCAGGGGTGCCAACAACGCCATTTAGATACAGTTGTTAGGAGTAATCGCTTATTGGTTACAGCAGAACTTTTTTATGAAATTTCTTCCTCAAAAGAGTTAAAAAAATGTTTTAATAAGTTGATTCCATTTAAGGATTCAATCGATTTAATCGATCATTTAGGTGCCTTGTTTAAATTTGAAATAAAGCAACAGCGCTCTTGTATGCCCCTATCTCAACATTTCCTACAAGGGACACTAAATTCTAATTTTAATTTTCAATTTAACGATGAACAAAAG
>QNCD01000020.1 GCA_003644385.1 Candidatus Omnitrophota bacterium | reverse complement strand
GGATAGGGTTCTTATATTTAGCTTTACTTTTTTTCATAATCGTGGATATAGCAGATACTCCTGGAAAATTCAGAAGAATGTTGATAGTTTATTCATTCTCAGCTATTATTGCAGCCTTAGCTGGTTTAAGCGGCTTTATTCATTACCTTATTTCACGTAATACATTTGGTAATCCACTTTTATTTTTCTATAAGGCAGAGGCAACTTTGTTATTTTTCCCTCGCATAAAATCTTTCTTTTATACTCCGAATATGTTTGTTACTTTTGCGCATATTGGGCTGGTGACTATTGCCTGTCTCTATTTTTTGCTAAATAAAAAAAGCAATACGAAGGTCTTAAAAATTCTATTGTTTGCGTCTTCCATTATTATTTCAGTTGCTGTTTTTTTAGCAGGGTCACAGTGTCTATCCGGCGTATTATTAACTATTTTTATGCTTTTGTTTTTATTTAAAGGCAGAACAGCTGCAGTTTTACGGTATGTAGTTTTTATCGTTACTTTTCTGGTGATGATTTTTGCAGTCTTTACGACAATCTGGATGATTTATCCGTTAGAAGTTAATAATGATTTTTCTAATAAGTTTGTTGATGTGCGAGTAAATTATGCATACAGCCACCACATTATACCTTCTATCTACGGTTTCTTAATGTTTCAAGAGCATCCTTTTTTGGGGGTGGGCATTGGTACTTTTACGGCTCTATATCCAAAATATATCAAAGATGAGATTGAGTTTTTTTCTAGCTCGAGGCTGCAGGTTTCACCGGATAGAATATTGGATCCCCATAATACTTATACGGGCATGCTGACAGAGGGGGGGGTATTTGGGTTTTTGGCAATGATTGCACTCTTGTTTGCTTTTATAAAGATGCTGTTGCCGCACGGCGAAAAGAATGATAGCCCGGTATCCTCCTGCCTTTTGGCAGGCTTGTTGGGTTACCTTTTTAACGCATTTTTTATAGACGTAATGACCATGCGCCATTTTTGGATTTTTTTAGCTTTTATTTTCATTTTTTATAAAAAGAGAAAGGAAATAAGCTATGAAGCAAATACATAATATTTCAGTAGTTATCCCGGTTTTTAATGAAAAAGATACATTACGGCTCTTGGCAGATCGACTATTGCGAGTACTTAAGCCGTTTGGCAAATACGAGGTAATTTTTGTTAACGACGGCAGCGTTGACGGCACAGAGGATGTCTTGGATAATCTTTGCAGCGAGCATCCACAATTGATAAAAGGCATTCATCTGCGTACAAATTGCGGCAAATCAGCGGCTTTAGATTACGGTTTTAAGCAAGCTTCAGGCGAATTGATTGCGATGATTGACGGGGATTTACAGGATACCCCTGAAGAAATCCCTGTATTGATTAAGTATCTACAAGACAATAAACTCGATGTTGTGAACGGCTGGAGAATGGTGCGCCGCGATATTTTTTTAAAGACTTTATCATCTCGACTTTTCAATCAGGTTGTCTGTATGCTTTCTGGTTTAAAAATACATGATTTTAACTGTGGTTTGAAAGTTATGCGCCGGGAATGCCTGCAGAATCTTAAGCTTTACGGGCAGCTGCACCGTTTTATGATAATTCTGTTGGCTAAGCAGGGTTTTAGGATTGCAGAGCACAAAGTTAGGCATTCTCCGCGTAAATACGGGCATTCCAAATACGGGAGTCGGCGGGCGTACGAGGGCTTAATGGACCTATTAACTGTTATCTTTATTACCCGCTACATTCAATCACCGCTTTACTTTTTTGGCTTCTACGGATTATTGAGTTTCTTAGCAGCGTCTATATATACAGGTTTTTTCTTGGTGCTTCACCTGCGTTCTATTTTTACATATTACCCCCAGGGTAATTTGATCGAACATCCGATTTGGATTCTTGGGCCGGCAATGTTTCTGGTGGGTGTAATTTTTATCTTTTTTGGCCTGATGGGAGAATTAATTTACCATATTTCTCCTGCCCACTTGAGCCAAAATCGCGTAAAAAGGCAGGTCGGATTTGAGCATGAATGACATAGAATACCAGATTTCATTTGTAGCTAATAGCGTAGAGAGGATATTAGAGCAGGTGGATAGAGATATAATTTCGCCGACATTTGGCTGTGCACACCCTGCTTATTGGCGTGACCGAACTTCAGACTTTGCTGATATGCGCCGGCAGGAAGTTGCGTTGCCCTTGGCTCTTCTTTATACTTATGATTACCCTGATTCTCCTTGGAAAGCTGATCTGCGGCTTAAAGATACTATAGAAGCACTGCTTTCTTTTTGGTGTAAGAATCAGTATCCAGACGGCTCTATGGATGAGTGGTATAAAGGAGAAAGGGCATTTGCGGCTGTAGCTTTTTCTACGCATGCGGTGGCGCGTACCCTAGGAATAATGAAAAACTCCCTTTCCGAAGAAATTCTTTTTAGAACGAAAGAGAAGCTTGATAAAACAGGAAATTGGTTGGTAGAACACGACGACATTTTTAAGGCTAATCACCAGGCGGTAGGGGTTGCGGCATTGGCCGCGGTGGGAGAGATTTTAGAGAAAGGTTTTTTTAAAGATAAGGCATATAAAAAAATCAAGTTACTTCTTAATATTCAGACAAAAGAAGGTTACTTTCCCGAAATCGGTCAGTTTGATATCGGTTATACCTTTTTAACCATAGAGTTTATTCTCATGGCCATGCATCTTTGGGGTGATTGGAAATATATAGAACCTTTTCGCAGGGCTTTTGACTTTGCCTGCGAATGGGTGCATCCGGATTTAAGTACAGGTAAGGAATATGGCATATGCCAGAATATCCATATTTCACGCATTGCTATTATTTTGATGTCGAAGTTCTCTCAACGCGCCGCATACCTCAGGAAGAAGATAGAAGGGCGATGTTTTGGTTTTAAAGGGCACTCCTATATTTTTTCGGATGATCTACGCCTCTTACGTAATTGCTATTCTCCTCTTTTAGCTTATGATTATGCCAAGAAAACACAGGTAATGGGGGAATCCGAAAAGATCCCCCTATCCAATGGCCAGGCCGGAACAGTTATGTATGATAATCTCGGATTGGCTAGATTTTCCTGTTGTGGCTCAACGGGTATTTTGGCTGCAGTTTCCGGCGGTTTAGTCAGGCTTTTCGGTAAGAAAGAAGAAAGTGTCTTTTCAGATTACGGCTATGCCTTACAGCTTAATAAAATAAAGGCTACAAATTATATTTATAATAGCAAGGTTAGAATAGAGAAGATAGATAAGGGGATGGCGCTTTCATGTTCGATTGTTTTGGTTAAAAAGTTCATGCCTCCTCTTTTGGCTAGAAAAATTCTTAGGTTAGCCTGTATTACTCCGATAGGAGCCAGTTTAACCCGTAATTTAATTAATATTGTACGTAAAAGAATAGTGACCCCTATTAATCAATCTTCTGCAAATTTAAGCCTATCACAGGCCATAGGTCGCTTCAACCGGCAGATTTTATTTCAGCAGGGCTCTTTAAAAATCAAAGACAAAATTCAGTTTAAAAAAGCGGTTCCAAGAGAAGCTCTATTTTTCTTGGAATCAGTAGGTTATGGCCAGATAAAGAATTATCCTTTGCTTTCCCGGTTAAAAGGGTTGCCTGAAAAAATAAAAAAGTTGGAAATAGTAAAATTGTATTCCCTCAACGAAAATTGGGAGCTTAAAGAAATTACCGGATTTTAATATGTGCGGAATAACAGGAATCTTCAGCGCTGATCATTCTGACCACGACCTCCTTGAGGCCATGACCGAAAGGTTAAAACATAGGGGACCGGATGATCGCGGGTTTTTTTATGATAAGAAAATCAGCCTCGGCCACAGAAGGCTTGCGGTGATTGATACTACTAGTGCTGGCCGTCAGCCAATGACAAATGAAGATGATAGTATTTATCTCGTTTGTAACGGCGAGATTTATAATTACCGGGAAAAAACCTCCCAAATGAAGGCCAGGGGCCACCGTTTTAAGTCAGAAAGCGATTGCGAAGTATTATTACATCTTTACGAAGAATACGGTGAGAATCTTCTGGATGAGGTGAACGGCATGTTTGCATTCGCTATCTGGGATAGCCGTAGAAATCGCATGTTGATTGCAGTTGATCGTTTCGGGAAAAAGCCGCTATATTATGCAATTGATAACGGCCGGCTGATATTCGCCTCGGAGTTAAAATCCCTTCTTTTTTTTAATTGGATCAATAAAGACCTGGACTATGCTGCGATAGACCGTTATTTATCCCTGAGATATATACCCGCGCCCCTGACTATCTTTAAGCAGGTAAAAAAACTTCAGCAGGCCACAATGCTTATTTGGCAGGATGGGGCTGCAGCTATAAGACGCTATTGGGCCCCCAAAGCAGGCAATAGCGCAAATTTTAACCAACTCCTTACTGATGCGGTAAGATTAAGATTGCAAAGCGATGTTCCTCTGGGGATATACCTTAGCGCAGGGATTGATTCTGCAGCAATTGCCGGTCTGATGCGACCATTGATAGAGGATAAGAAAGAATCATATACTGTAAGCTTTCCTTATAAGTACGACGAGTATCCGCGCGCCGAAAGAATGGCTAGGTACCTGGATTTCGGCTCAAACCGTATCAGCGTTACGGAGAATGATTTTAATCTGATGCCGCAAATCATGTATCATCTCGATGAGCCATTTGGAGATTTATTATGCCTGCCGTCATTCATCTTAGCCAAGAGGGCTAAGGAAAAATTGACTGTTGTCCTTACAGGAGACGGGGCAGATGAGATTTTTAACGGCTATCTACACCAGAGGTTAATGCTGATCAGGAATAAATACCGAAACATTCTGGAAAAGAGGAGAGTAAATACCATTCTGTCCAGTCTTTTTAAAATTATGCCTTTATCATTGTTAAATATGTTCTTTGAGTATCCAGACCGTCTAGGTCAAAGAGAAAGAATTAAGCTTTCTCAAGGATTGCTCGTTTGCGCTGATTTTTCTTCTTTTTACGAAAGCATCACCTCTTGTTTTACTGAAGACGATAAAAAACGACTATACCTGCAGGATTTTACTAAAGGAATAAACCATGAAAGCCTGGCCGATGAATATAAGCGGGAGATTAAAAAACATTCCTCTTTTTCTTTCAGTTCTAGGCTAAGCCTGCTGGATTTAAAATACTGGATTCCTTTTAGTCTGATATACAGGCTGGATAAGATGAATATGGCCAGCGCCGTAGAGACCCGCAGCCCATTTTTGGATTTTCGCGTAGTAGAAAACGCGTTGAACCTTCCGGATGAATTAAAAATGAACCGCAGGCGCGATAAAGAGATTATCAGACGCCTGGTTGAGCGGTTATATCCTGCGGCGTATAGAGAAAAAGGGAAACAGGCTTTCTATATACCCATGGTTTCTTCATATGAAAACAGGTATAGACAATGGGTATCCGAATTGTTGACCTGCGAAACAGTAAAACGACGGGGGTTCTTTCAGTGGTCATATATAGAAGATCTATTCACATTATCAAAGAATAAGAGTATGTTAGCTACAAGACAACTAACCAGCCTGGCAATGCTGGAATTGTGGTTCAAGGTGTTTTATGATTGATGCGCTTTTAATTTATCCTAAATTGGGCAGCATGGACAGTATGATTACCGACATCCCCTTGAGTATTATTTACGCCGCTGCTGATTCCGTCAAGCAAGGGTATTCGGTTAAAGCAATAGATCTGAGGGCAGAAAAAGATAACTGGAAAAGCAGCCTGAAGGAGGTTTTGGAAAAGGGAGTGCTTTTAGCTGGAATTTCTGTAATGACCGGTACACCCCTGCATTATGCCAGGGAGGTTTCTCTTTTTATAAAAAATAATTACCCGCATACAAAAATAGTCTGGGGCGGGCCGCACGTAACCGTGCTTCCTGAAACTATAGAGGAGCCTTATTTAGATTTTCTTATTCGCGGTTACGGTTCAGCAGCACTGGCAGAACTTATTTCCTGCTTGAAGTCGGGCAAAAGCGATTATTCTATAATAAAGGGTTTATCTTATAAGCAGAATGGCCAGGCCTTGCATAATCCTCGGTGCACTGAACATGAGATGCTTAGTTTTCAGGATATTCCTTACCACCTTATTGATGTTAATTCTGCGTTATACCGCAGGTCTTATATACGCAAACGTTTTTTTCCTATTTTCACCAGCAGGGGCTGCCCTTATCATTGTTCATTTTGTATACATCCGGCTGTCTATAAGGATATTAGCGGCCCAAAGTGGAAGCCCTACCCGGATAATGAAGTAGTAGACCATATAGAATATATAGTTAATCGGTTTAAGGTAACGCATATCTGCTTGATTGACGATACCAGTTTTGTGGAATTGGAAAGAATGAAACGTATCTTCAAGTTGATTATCCAGCGCGGAATAAAGGTGGTTATGGAGTTCCGCGGCGCGCGAATCAACGAAATAGATAAGATGGATGACGATTTTTTGCGGCTGATGGTAGAGGCCGGAGGAAGAACGCTTCTGGTGGGTGTTGAGTCCGTAAGCGACCGCGTGCTTGAAACAATGCAGAAAGGTATTACCAGAGAACAGATATTCAGGGTGAATCAGAAGCTTAGACGTTTTCCTCAAATAACTCCATATTATAATTTTATTTATGGTACTCCATTTGAAACATATAATGACCTTCTGGAGACTAAAGACGGTGTATTGAAGATACTCCGTGATAACCCGCAGGCATATTTTGGTTTTGGCGGCGACTGGAAGCCTATTCCGGGATCAGAAATGATAGAGGCGGCCGTAAAAAAAACAGGTTTTAGGCTACCGGCGTCTATTGACGAATGGATTGAAATGGACTCTTCAGATTTTAAGGTTAAGATTGTGCACCCCTGGTATACCCCTGAGCATAATAGTTTAATAAAGCTTATGCAGGTAGCTTCTTTTGTCATAGATGATAAGGTTATCCGGCAGACCTCTGCTAATAAATCCGCTGGTTTTAGAATACTGCGTTTGTTTTCCAGGATATACAAGCCGGTTGCCCTTTTACGTATGAAATTCAATTTCCATTATTTTTTGATCGAATACAATATATGGCGATTACTGATGCGTTTTATGCCCCGCATTAAGGCTAATGGCGCGTTAAATTAAAATGCAAGATATTAACTTTCTGCAAAAATTAAAGATCTGGCTTAGGGTTTATCAGCGCATTCGTTTTTTTAAACGCATGTATCCATTATCTGCGATAATTGCGGACATCTTTTTATTTCCCTTGGATTATTTTTTTAACCGCCGCAGGATAACTGCAGTAAGGAACGTAACCTTGGCTATTACCCACCGCTGCAATATGCGTTGTGCAATGTGTTATTTTAACAAAAAGCTGGATATCGAATGCGATTTGCCGTTATCTTTATACAAACGGGTTATTGATTCGGTTAAAAAGAGCCGGCCTTGCATTATTTTATCCGGAGGGGAACCCTTTCTACATCCGCATTTAATAAATATGGTTGATTATGCCAAGAGTTTAGGATTAGCAGTGCAAATTTTTACCAATGGCACCCTTATTACCCCTTCCTTAACTGAGGCTTTGGTAAAAGCAAAGTTAGATTATATTAATTTTAGTTTATTAGGAAATGAGGTTTCGCATTCTTTAGTCACTAATACGCCTGATGCCTACGGCAGGTTTATTAATAACCTCGAGTATTTTGCCGCTCGTCGGCAGGGTACGAAGATTATTCTGAATTATACCATTACGCCGGATGGCATAAAGGATATCGGACATGCGTTAAAATTAGCTATGCGTTATAAACTTGACGGATTAAGGATACAGCATTATAATTTTCTTTCTCCCTCAGATTTCAGGAAGCAGGCAGGCAGGATGGAAGCGGTATTTCAGGCTGGGCCTCTTGTCAATGAGATTGAAGGGCCAAAGGAATTCAATAATTTAGCCGCAGAAGTCATTGATTTTAAAAAACGCCTATCCAGGGATTCGAAAGGTATACCTATCCAGTGGGCCCCTGACCTTAGCAATGCAGAAATTAGAAACTGGTATTCTGATGAAGAATTCAATACGGGTCGTAAATGTCTTTTTCCCTGGCGTGGGATTTTAGTTGATGCCGATGGTAAAATCTATCCCTGTTCCAAGATTTATCTGCCCTGCGGGGATATAAAAAAACAGGATCTTTTTAAGGCTTGGAATAGTCAGGATATGCAAAAGTTTAGAAAGTCGCTTAAAAAAAATTTATTTCCTGCATGCTCGAGGTGTTGTAAACTATGAACACCGGCCTCCCCCATCCGCTTAAATATTCCATTCACACCAGGCTTAGGGAGTTTCATCTAAAGAGGTTATTGCCTAGTTCTATGAATGGCCGCCTCTTAGATGTAGGTTGCGGACTGGGTTATTTGATAGAGGCATTGGGGAATCATTTTGTTTGTGTAGGAATAGATTACGATATAAAGGCCTTGCGTGTCAATAAACGACGCGGCCAGAAAAATATGATACAGGCGAATCTTTCTGAGCCGCCGTTTAAAGAGAAAAGTTTTGATGTAATTATTTGTTCTGAGGTATTGGAGCATTTGCCGGATGGGATTGATCATAAAGCTCTTCTTGAGATGGCACGCCTCTTAAAGCCGGGAGGCCGCATCCTTGTGACCGTGCCTGCCCTTGAAGGGGTAAGGAGTGCAAGCGTTCTACGAAACTTAGGGCATGGTAACAGGCGAGGAGGAGAATACCATTATCGTAGCGGTTATAGTTTGCAGGATATGGAAGGTATTGTGGGGTTAATCCCCGGCTTAAGCATAATAAAGAAGCGTTTTGCAATGTTCTTTGCTTCGGAGTTGTTTATGGATATTCTTAAGTGGACGTATTTTAAGAAACATAAATTGAAGCAGCATTCAGATATGATAAGTCTGAAAGATTCGTTTCTTTTTAGAATATACCGCTTGCTATTTCCCTTAATTTATTTTATATTTATCTGCGAGGATTTATTATTGGCGTCTTTTCTAAAGGGCCATATTTTGATTATGGCATTAGAGCGAAAAGAGGGGTGAGGCAAAAAATGCTTAATTTCTTCAGGATTATTTTTAAAAATTATTCTTTAAGAGAGGCAGTGCGCGCCGAGATAGAGGAGGACTTGGGTTTTCTGGTGCGTGGACTGCCGGGTGTTTTCGGCTTTCTTATTAGGTACCTGATCTATAAACTTTTATTCAAAAAGATAGAATCTATACCTTATATTTTTCCCGGCGTCCGTTTTGTTTATATGAGCAGAATTCACCTTAGCAAAAATGTGTTGATCAATAGCAATACTTATATATACGGTAGAGGTGGAATAGAAATAGGAGATAACGTTTTGATATCACCCGGATGCTCAATAGTCGCGGGAGACCATAGTACAAAGCTTAGTCAACCGATTATTGAACAGCCGTCTCAGTCTGAAAAGATCGTAATTGGTAGGGATAGCTGGATTGGAGCTAATTCGGTAATCTTGGGAGGCATTGCTATTGGGGAAGGTTCGGTCATAGGAGCTGGCAGTGTGGTTACCCACGATACAGAGCCTTATTCTGTAAACTTAGGCTCGCCTGCAAGAAAGACAGGAGAGCGAAGAAGAAAATGATAAAGCAGTCGCTGATTAAATTATTACAGTTGCCGCAACTTAGGGGTTTTCAGGAAAAGGATTTTGATACGCCGGATGTCCTTGGTATCCAGCGTGGAATATTCAAACAAAAGAAAGTTTTAAGGACTCTATACCGGGAATATTGCCGGCCTTTTCTGGAATCATTCAAAAATGCTCCGAGGAAAGCCAAAATTCTGGAGATCGGTTCGGGAGTAAGCCCGCTTAAAGAATTGATCCCCGAAATCATTTCTAGCGACCTGGTAGTCAGTCCTTGGTTAGATCTGGTTTCTTCGGCTTATGCCCTTCCCTTTCGTAATAATTCTTTGGACAGAATTTTTCTTATGTTTTGTTGCCATCACTTAGGTAATGCTGAAGAGTTTCTACGCGAGGCATATCGTTGTCTTAAACCCGCAGGCGAAATGGTTATTATCGATCCGGCCATAACCTTATTTTCAAAATTTTATTACCGCTATTTCCATACCGATAGAATAGACCTTAAATCCGAGGTTTGGGGTTTTCATGGCAATGGAAGGCTTAGCGATAGCAACATAGCTTTACCATGGATTATTTTTTTTCGCGACAGGCAACGCTTCCTCAAGCTATATCCCGGATTCAGAATAGAAAAAGTCGAATACAATACCTGTTTGTCTTTTTTACTTTCTGGTGGATTACGCATCAGGCAATTATGCCCTACCCGTATTATAGAGGCATTGTTCAAAATAGAGAACTGGGTTATTAAAAAATTTACCAAAAAAATCGCAGTAACTATGGTTTTATCCGTAAGGAAGGTTTCATGCGTGCATTCTTAATGACGGTCCCGGAGGCATTAACACATAACGGCCTAAAAGTAAAGGTCGGCAGGACGGCATATCCGCCGTTAGGCCTGGCGTACATAGGTTCGGTGCTTGAAAAGAGTGGCTACGATGTCACTTTGGTTGATTTTGCCGCAGAACAGGTTAGTGATATCCAAACGATTGTGGAGAGGATAAAGAAACACCATCCGGATTTTATTGGAATTTCGATAATATCCATAAATGCAAATCAGGCTTTTAAGATAATTCCGGAGATCAAGAAACAGGTTAACGTACCTTTGGTGGCAGGAGGAGCACACGCCACCTATTTTCCGGAGAATACCTTGAAGATGGGGCGGGGGATTGATGCTATAGTTATCGGAGAGGGAGAAGCGGTAATATCAGAACTCGCAGGCGCATTAATTGCGAATAAACCTTTGAATAACATAAAAGGTATTTGTTACCGCAACAAACAAGGTGAGATTATCAAAAATGAATCCCGCAGCATTATTTATGATCTTGATTCAATCCCGCAGCCTGCACAGCATTTGTTTAATTTTAGGTTGTACCGTCCTTATCCTTTTCAGACAAAAAGAAAACCCGTAGGCACAATAATTACTTCCAGGGGGTGTCCGTATGCAAAATGTACCTTCTGTTATAGCTCCGTAAAAAAAACCGTTACTACCTACAGGAGGCATTCGGTTAAAAGGGTAATGGAAGAAATCCGTTTGATGATAGAGCGTTACGGCATAAAAGAGATATATTTTTTAGATGATGATTTTGCAGCGGGAAAAGAATGGGTGAATGAATTCTGCGAAAGCATGCACAAAGAAAGAATAGATTTATCCTGGATCTGTATGGCTAGAGCTAGCAGTGTTTCAAAAGAGCTGTTATCCCGCATGGCTGCAGCAGGTTGCTGGAGTATATTCTTTGGCATAGAGTCAGCAAGTCAGCATCTATTGAATTGTATTAAGAAAGGGGTTACCGTAGAGCAGAATCGTAATGCAGTAATCTGGGCCCACCAGGCAGGCATACAGGTTTCCGCTGCCTTTATGATGCTTTTACCAGGGGAGACTCCGTCAGATGCTCGAAGGAATGTGCAGTTTGCTAAAGAGCTGGACATTGAATTTGTGGCTTTCGGCCCGACCAGGCCGCTAGTAGCTACCCCCCTATTTGAGCAATGTCAGGCTTATTCTAAAGATAAGTTACCGCTTGAACAGTACCAGCGCAGCGGCGATTACTTTATTCCTTCTGTTACTTTTATCCCTGAAGGATACACCAAGAGGCAGGCATTATCTGTTTGCCGCAACGCCTATTTAGAATATTATCTTAGGCCAAGGTACATACTGAATATGTTAAAGAAAATCAGGTCTTATGCGGATATCAAAAGATATGTAGGGTGTCTTAGACTTTATTTCAAATTGGTTTGCGAAGGAGGAAAAGTATGAAGATTATTGATGAGAAAGGCAGGTTGTTTGAAAAAATTAATATCATCGATTTATTTTTTTTAGGTATAATATTATTCGGCGTTATTGTTTATTTCCCAAGGGCTAAAATTTTTCAAAAGTTTAAAAATTCCGTTAAGGTAGAAGAGAGGAAGAGCGGTAGCAGTACTTCGCTTAAGACTAAAAAAGCAACGGGCGAAGAAGCTGGCCTTGCCACCGGAAAGCAAGAAGGTAAAAAAGCTGAAAAGGACGTAAAAGAAATTGATCTGTATGTAATTGTCAGATTTCCCGGATATATCGCCGAAGTAGCTGATGTGGTAAGCGCCGGAGATACAACGATAGATAAACTCCAGGCGAAGCTGGTAAAGGTCTTGAAGATTAAATCATCCAGATATGCAGGTCGGGAAGAAGTTTTGGGCCGAAATTTAAAGGACATTACCGCAAAAATACTTATAAAGGCTCAAAAAACAGGTGATTTATTTATTTACGATGGAGAATACCTGAAGATAGGCGGTTCATTTTTATTTAAGTCTGCACTGTACGATATAAATGGAGAAGTATTAAAAATTATCCCTGTTAATAAATAAATTTAGAAAATGCGTTCTTGGCTAGAGGGGAGCTTACTCTTTAGACGTTTAAAGTGCATAAAGGCTCGGTTCATCTTTGATAAAAAGAATTTCCGGTATATTGCAGGGAAACTGATAGGCATAAGCTTTTTTTTGCATCATCTTCCGATAAAGCTCTCACACATTAGCTTAACAGAAATTACCTGGTTTAAGAAGAGCTTTGTTTTTGGAGCGATTCTGCTATTTGCAAATGCCTGGAATTATAGATTATTTAGGCGAATTTGCGTAAAAATAAAGGAAAGACTCGAAAATTCGTTTATATGGAAAGCTCTTGAGCGCTTTACTGCTGATAATATAGGCCATTACGCATATAAAACCGATACTTTATTTTGGGGCTTAAGGAATAAAGTTTTAGCTTACCTGCGAAAAATAAACAGGCAGAGCAGAATAAACCTTTTTTTATTATATTGTAAAAAAATATTTGCCACATCGCCTGTAAAGACAATTTTTCTTTTATCAATCCTAATAAGTTTTAATTTCTTATTACAGAAAATATTTTTCAAACCTTTGCCTCCTATTGGGTTTTTTGCCGTTTTTTCGTTATTTTTTCTTTTAGTATACGTTTTTTCGGATTTTTCCGCATGGAAGAAAATTACTAAAAACAGTATTTTTTTAAATTTATGCACATTCTTCAGGCCAAAGCATTAGGCATACCTTAATATGTAAAAGTTATTGCAAACCTTTGAAATTAGATTAGAATAAAAAGATAAGCTCAGGCTTCACTAATAAAAAAGTTGCAATATTATAAAAAAATTATCATGAAAAAAGTATTTTTAATTACTGGCGGGGCAGGCTTTATCGGTTCACATTTGGCCGAGAATTTGCTAAACGCAGGGCATAAGGTTGTGGCGCTGGATGATTTCTCCACCGGTAAGATCGAAAACGTTATGCCTTTAAAGGAAAACCCTGATTTCGAACTCGTAGTCGGAACGGTCCTTAATGAATATTTAGTGGATAAGTTGATCGAAAAATGCGATGCGGTTTTTCACTTGGCGGCTGCCGTTGGGGTAGAGTTAATTGTAAAAAAACCTTTGGAATCCTTAACTACCAACATAAAAGGCAGCGAGATTGTCCTGGAAATGGCGCATCGGTACAATAAAAAAATTCTCATAACTTCGACGTCGGAAATTTACGGAAAAAACACCAATGGTCCACTAAAAGAGAATGATGACCGGATTTTAGGTTCTCCGCTTAAAACTAGGTGGGGTTATTCAACTGCAAAAGCAGTGGATGAAATGCTGGCATATGTGTATTGGAAGAATAAGAGAGTACCTTCGATTATCGTGCGTTTATTTAATACGGTAGGGCCGAGGCAGACTGGCGTTTACGGTATGGTAATGCCTAGATTTATCTCGCAGGCCTTAGAAAATAAACCCATTACTGTATTCGGAACAGGAAAGCAAACCAGGTGTTTCCTGCATGTCAAAGATGCGGTATCAGCAATAGTGAAATTGATGAACGAGGAAAAAGCGGTAGGCGATGTTTTTAATATAGGCAGCCAGGAAGAAATAAGCATAGAGGGGCTGGCTAAAAACATAATCAAAATAACCAAAAGTAATTCCAAAATAGAATATATTCCTTATGATAAAGCTTATGAAGAAGGCTTTGAAGATATGCAGCGCAGAGTGCCCGATATCAATAAGATTAATAAGCTTATCGGATTTTCGCCAACTTATTCCTTGATGGAAATCATTGAGGATATGATAAGTCGCCTGAATAATCAGAAACCCCAGCAAAGAGCCCCCGCCCAAAAAAGCTCCTTAAAGCAGAGTGGACGAAAAAATTAAAATAGCAAGAATAATAACGAGACTGAATATCGGAGGCCCTGCTATCCACGTTGTTTTATTAACAGAAGGGCTGGATAAGGCCCGTTTTGAATCGTTGTTAATAAGCGGAAAAATAAGCATGGATGAAGGAGATATGTCTTATTATGCCTTTGATAAGGGGGTAAGGCCCGTTTTTATACCGGAGTTGAGGAGGGAGTTGGGTTTTTTAAGCGATTCTGTCGCGGCTATAAAAATATTACGGATTCTAATTAAAGAAAAACCAAAGATCATTCATACTCATACTGCTAAAGCAGGGGCCTTAGGCAGATTCGCGGGTATAATTTATAATTTTCTGAATATATTGAATAAAAAACGGCAGGCTAAGCTTTTTCATACCTTTCACGGCCACATATTCAGCGGTTATTTCAGCAAGATTAAAACCGAGATTTTTATCCAGATCGAAAGGTTCTTAGCGCTTTTTACTGCTAAAATTATTACTGTAAGCGAATCTGTTAAGCATGAGCTCTCCAGACTGAAGATTTGTACTGAAAGTAAAATTCTAGTTATACCGCTGGGTTTAGAATTAGAAAAATTTTTAAAAATACCTTTAGAAAAAAAACTCTCTCCTAATATTGGTATTGTAGGGCGCTTAGTCCCGGTTAAAAACCACCGCCTTTTTCTTGAAGCCGCTGCAAAAATGGCTGAAGAAAACCAGGATATTGAATTGAAGTTTAAGGTAATTGGAGGCGGCGAGCTGAGGGAGGGATTAGTTGAATACGCCCGTAAGCTTAATATTTATGATAAGGTTGAATTTTTGGGCTGGCGGAAGAAAATTGAAGAAATTTACGTTGATTTGGGTATTGTGGTGTTGACTTCAAACAACGAAGGAACACCTGTTTCACTGATTGAAGCAATGGCTTCCGGCAAAATTATTGTGTCAAGCGGGGTGGGCGGAGTAAAGGATTTACTTGGACGGGAATTAAATGATTATAGGAATATAGCTTCAGATTTTGTGGTTTTAGAAAGGGGGGTAATGGTTAAGAGACAGGATCCGTCATGTTTCGCTAATGCGATGGATTTTGTTCTAAAAAGCCATAAATTAAGGCAGGAAATAGCGCTGTCTGCCCGTCTTTACGCAGGCAGGGCATTTGCCAAAGAGCGGCTCATAAAAGACATAGAAAAGGCTTACTCATAAGCTTTAAATACGACCGGCTTTAGATAAGTCGGCCAACAACAAAATGGAATTTCATTTTTTTTTCAAATTATGTTATAATATTTTATTACGAGATTTTAGGCATTAAAGCCTATTACTACCAAGCGGATACACAAAATGCAATTTATAGCTTATTTTATTATCCCTTTCTTTTTGAGCCTATCTATAACTCCTCTTGTGCGCTATTGGGCTACGAAAAAAGGCCTCATCGCTTACCCGCGGCCTGATCGCTGGCATAAAAAGCCTACTGCTCTTTTTGGCGGAATAAGCATTTACCTGGCGACACTGCTAACCGCTTTGATATTCGGTCTAATCAATAAAGATTCAGCAGCCTTATTTTCAGGCGGCACATTTCTTTTTATTATAGGCTTACTTGATGATAAATTTCACTTCACTCCTTACGTAAAGCTATTTATGCAGATCGTTGCAGGATGCATCGCAGTTTTTCTTGGTACGACAATAGGTTTGCCAGTACATATGACTTTAGCGATACCATTGACTCTATTATGGATCGTAGGTATAACAAACGCATTCAATCTTTTAGATAATATTGATGGCTTAGCTGCGGGTATTTGCGCTATCTCATCTTTAATGGTATTTCTTTCCTCGTCTTTTATTTCACCTAACCCTTTGGGAATTTTCGGTTTGGTCTTATGCGCAGCAGCACTCGGCTTTCTGCCTTACAATTTTAATCCCGCTAAAATTTTTATGGGAGATTCCGGCAGTATGTTTTTGGGTTTTTGCCTTGCCATAATTTCTATTTCATCAACAACCAGCCATATTTCAAATTTTTTTATAACTCTGTTCGTACCTGTTTTAATTCTGAGTATACCGATTTTTGATACAATATTCGTGATGTTCTCTAGGAGGCTTCAGGGAAGGAGTATTTTTTCCGGCGGAAGAGATCATACTTCGCACCGCCTTGTGACCTTGGGTCTTTCCCCAAGAAAGACAGTAATATTATTATATGTAATAAGCTCCGTATTCGGATTGATAGCCTTCTGGTCCTCTAAGACAAATCTTTTTATTATTTCAGCAATTGGATTTTTGGCCTTTGTGGTTTTATTATTCCTTGGGATTTTCTTGTACGAAGTAACGTTACGCGAAAAGGGCGAAAGCAGTAAAAATGAAATAAAAAAAATCAATAATAACAAAACGGTTCTTAATAGCATATTGTTGCATAAGCGAAGAATCATAGAGGTTTTTTTAGATTTTATTTTCATTTGTATAGCTTACTACTCCGCTTATTTCTTGCGTTTTGAGGGCCCGCTTTTAGCTAATAATCTTCATCTACTGCAGCAATCAATATTATGGATTATTTTAATAAAAATGTCGGTATTCTTTTTGTTTGGTCTATACCGGGGAGTATGGAAATATATTGGCATTTCTGACTCTATAAACATATTCAAAGCAGTAAGCGTAGGGTCACTTGTCTTAGTAATATTTTTGACTCTTACCGTCAGGTTTAAAGACTATTCAAGGGCAGTATTTATCATTGATTGGTTAATTTTGTTATTTTTAATAATCGGTTCGAGGTTTTTGTTTAGGATAATTGATGAGTTTTTCAGCCGAATTCAAAACGGACGGAAGCGGATATTCATATTCGGAGCTGGAGATGCAGGCGAGATGGTAATCAGGGAAATTAAACGTAATCGGTCGCTGCGTTATAATCCGGTAGGCTTCATTGATGATGACCGGATAAAAATAGGCAATAAAATTCACGGCGTGCCTGTTTTAGGTTCCCGTGATCAATTGAAGGATTTAATCAGATATTACTCAATAAGCGAGGTTATAATCGCTATGCCATCGATGAGTGAGGAGGTTTCCAAGGAAATAGAGAAGATCTGCCGGGATTCCAATGTCCTTTATAGGAGTATCAGGGGAATATTAGACTAAGAGGTGATGCTCAATTGGAGAAGACTAAAATAATATACAGGTGCGATAAAATAATTTTTCTTTCAATCTGCATCATTGCTTTTTTTGCACCTGTTTCCAAGGCTATAATTGAGTTTTTTAGCATTCTTTCCATAGTATTTTTCATATTTAAAAAAATTCTACAGCGCAAAGGTATCCCAAGTACTTATTTAAACTTCGGTATTTATCTTTATGCGGCTATTTCTTTCATTTCCATTTTCTTTAGTTCCAATATTGAGATAAGCGCCAGGACCTTTTTTTGTAAACTCCTGCAAAACTTGCTTTTCTTTTTTGTAATCGTTGATACCTTAAACACTGAGAAAAGGATTAAGGCAGTAATATATATTTTCTTCGTGTCTTCGCTGTTTTTAGGAATTGACGGCATATATCAACATTTTACCCGTAAAGATTTCTTGAGGAACCGCCCAGACCTGGGGATTCCTAGAATCCATGCTTCTTTTAATACTCCTAATGACTTCGCTTGTTATTTAAATATTGTTTTGCCGTTTATAACGGTTTTAATATTTAACAAGTATCAATCAAATAGAATCAGATTTATCTTGATAGATTTATTACTGCTGCTTTTGGTTAATCTTATTTTGACGGTATCCCGGGGGGCTTGGCTTGCATTTCTCGCCTATATGATTTTTCTTAATTTTTGGCTTCCTCAACTAAGGCTTTATTTTATATTATTCATAATTTTGATATTATTGACAAAACAATTTTATTCCGAATTTATCAGAACGCGCCTGGAGTATCTTTTAGCCAATTTCGATGCCAGCAATTTGCACGACGGCGGAAGCATAGAAAGAAAAATTATATGGGGCTCCGGCTGGAAAATGTTTTTATCACGCCCGGTCATCGGCGTAGGAATCGGTACTTTTATGTTTAATTTTAGAAGATTTCTTTCTCAAGATTACCTATTCGGCCCTTTCTATGCACATAATTGTTACCTTCAAATTGCCGCTGAAACAGGTATAATCGGGTTAGTTTTTTTCTTAATAATTATCGGTTCTTTTTTTTACTTCGGAGTAAGTTATCTTTTTAAAGGCCGGGGACAAAAGAATTTTCCCTGGTATGCCTTACTAGCATGCACGGCTGCTGTTTTAGGCTTCAGCGTTCACATGGGCGTAGATACTATTTTATATTCTTTGGATTTAGGCATGTTATTTTGGATGCTTTTAGCTTTAGGTGTTGCTTCTTCAAAGTTAATTCAAATTGACGGTAGAGCATTTCCGGAGAAGAATAACTTTAAATGCGCTTTTAAAAAGGAGTATTAGATGAAAGGAATAATTTTGGCAGGAGGTAAGGCGACCAGGCTCTATCCGGTTACAAGGGCAGTCTGTAAGCAGCTTCTTCCTGTTTACGATAAACCCATGATTTATTACTCTTTATCTACGCTGATGCTCGCCGGTATAAAAGATATTTTGATTATTTCAACTCCTCTGGCCCTGCCCAGATTTAAAGATTTGTTAAGCGACGGAAGGAAGTTAGGTATCAGAATTTCCTATGCACAGCAGCCTGACCCGAAAGGAATCGCTCAAAGTTTTATTATCGCAGAAAAATTCATTGCCAATGATAGAGTCGCTTTGATTTTAGGAGATAACGTATTTTACGGACATAATCTGGTTAATATTTTGAAAGAATGCGCTCGAAATAAAAGAGGCGCGCTTATTTTCGGTTATTATACAAAACAACCACAGAGGTATGGAGTAATCACTTTTAATAAATCCGGTAAGGTTGTTTCTATAAACGAGAAACCGAAACAACCTCCTTCTAGCTGGGCTGTTACCGGCTTATACTTTTTTGATAACGCAGTTGTAAAGATTGCCAAAAGCCTAAAACCTTCGCCAAGAGGGGAGCTGGAAATCACAGATGTCAATAACGCCTATTTGAAAATGGGCAGGCTTAAGGTAAAACTTTTAGGACGCGGCTATGCTTGGCTTGACATGGGAACCCATGATTCTTTAATCGAAGCTTCTATATTTATCAAGACAATGGAAGACCGGCAAGGTTTAAAAATAGGCTGTATTGAAGAAGTTGCTTACAGGATGGGTTATATCACCAAAAGACAACTGGAAAATTTGGCTTCTTCATTGCCGACTAAATACGGTGGTTACCTAAGGCGGGTATTAAAAAATGAATAAAAAGATTCTAATTTTGGGTGAAGGATTTTTGGGCCGCAGGCTTCGGGAGGAATTGGGCTGTATCAGTTCAAGGAAAAAGATTTATTCTTATAAAGACGCGGAGCGACAGCTTAAAAAATTTAAACCCAGAACAATAATCAATTGCATAGGCCATGTGGGTAGAAACGTTGATGATTGCGAAAAGTCAATCGATAAGACTCTAATCGCCAATAGCTTTGTCCCCCTTATTCTAGCGGAATTAGCATCCCGTTATAAGATCAAATTAATTCATATAAGCAGCGGATGTATATTTCATTACAATTATAAAAAAGATAAACCTCTGAATGAAGAGAAAGTTCCTGATTTTTTTGAACTTTTTTACAGCCGTGCCAAAATATATTCGGAAAGGGCGCTCGGGCTTTTAAGCAAAAAGTTTCCTATATTGATTATACGTATTCGCGTTCCGCTTGATAACAGGCCGCACCCCAGAAACTTGCTCGATAAGCTTATTAAGTACAAAACAATCATTGACCTGCCTAATTCAGTTACTTATATACCTGATTTTATACAGGCTTTGAGGCATTTGATGGCTAAAAATGCCAGGGGAATTTATAACGTAGTTAATAAGGGAGGATTAAGGTATCCAGAGTTGATGTGTGTTTATAAAAGATATTTTCCACGGTACAAATATAGAATAGTTAATTTTAATGATCTTAATTTAGTTAGGACTAACCTGGTTTTATCCACTAGAAAGCTAGAAAAATCCGGCTTTAAGGTAAGAAATGTACACGAGGTATTGGAAGAATGCGTGAAAGAATACGTAAAATATTAGTCACTGGAGGATGTGGATTCATCGGAAGTGCTTTTGTAAGGATAGCTACCAGCAAAGGTTATAGAGTCGTTGTCATAGATAAGTTGACCTATGCGGGAGATTTGGCAAGATTGAAAGGGGTTAGTCCAAAATATAAATTCTATAAAACCGATATTTGCGATAAGGCAAAGGTAGAAAAAATTTTTGTTGTAGAAAAGCCAAGCATAGTGATAAATTTTGCAGCAGAAACTCATGTGGACCGAAGCATATTAGATTCTGGAATATTTTTAGAAAGTAACCTTATGGGGTCGCAAGCGCTATTAGATATTATAAATAAGTACGAAATTCGTAAGTTTATTCAAATTTCTACGGATGAGGTATATGGTGAAATAATAAGAGGCAGGTTTCTGGAGTCATCTCCGTTAAGGCCTAATAGTCCTTATGCTGCTTCAAAGGCAGCCGCAGATTTATTGATTAGCTCCTATATGCGTACATATGGTTTTCCTGCTTTAATTGTAAGGCCCTGTAATAATTACGGGCCATGGCAGTATCCGGAAAAACTTATTCCTTTATCGATCCTTAAAATAATTAAAGGAGATAAGATACCGCTTTACGGTGATGGTAAAAACGTGAGGCAGTGGCTATATGTTGATGATTGCGCGCGGGGGATAGTAGAACTAATGGAAAAAGGAAGTATTGGCGAAATTTATAACTTAAGTGGAGCAGAGGAATTGAAGAATATCGAAGTGCTCAAAATAATTTTACGAATCTTGAATTGTTCGGACAGCCTTATACAATTTGTTAAAGACAGGCCCGGTCATGATAAGAGATATAGCTTAAATTCACAAAAAATATCTAAACTGGGATTCAAGCCTAGGGTTAGTTTTAGGAAGGGTATAGAAAATACCGTGAACTGGTGCCTGGAGCATAAAACTTGGCTATTAAGTAAGTGGAAAGACATCGCCCCGCTATATAAATAATTTTTTAGCCTTTTCTTGATTTTCTTATTTTGTTTTTAAAATATTAAACCCAAAAAAAGTTTCATAAACAAAATCTGTATCCTTTTAATG
>QNCD01000019.1 GCA_003644385.1 Candidatus Omnitrophota bacterium | reverse complement strand
TATTTAAATAATCTGGCCTTAGTCAAATTATCCTGGATTTTTTTCCTCTTCTCGGGAATTACCGGATTTCTGGTAGGAAGCGAGTTCCCCTTAGCAAACAAAATTTATGCTCAGGAAAATTCTCAAAGCACAACCGCAGGCCTGCTGTATGCGGCGGATTTATTGGGGGCATGGCTGGCAGCCTTAACTGTCTCAATTGTTTTTATCCCAATAATCGGGATAATAAAAACCTGCATCCTGCTTTTAATAATAAAAATAGCCAACCTTTTGGGGATAACTTTTAATAGATAATCAAGCCCAAATGCCGGGAATCGGCCTACCGCAAAAATTACATTTTCCCTGGGGATTAATATTATTGCTAAGGATAGTAAATCCCCGGCGCTCTATTACCGCTTTCAGGCAGCCCGGACAATAAGTATTCTCTGCCATATGGCCGGGGACATTGCCGATGTAAACAAAATCAAGGCCGCTGTCCATAGCTATCTGCCTTGCCTTATCCAGCGTGCTTACCGGTGTTGAAGTTAATGAGGTAAGTTTATACTGCGGATGGAAGCGGGAAAAATGCAAAGGCACATCGCTGCCCAGATTCTCTTTTATCCACAAAGACATTTCTCTGAGCTTCTCTAAATCATCATTGAGTGTGGGAATAACTAAATTTGTAATCTCAAGCCATACCCCGCTTCTTTTTAAAATCTTCAATGTCTCCAGAACCGTATCAAGATAGCCGGCGCAGTAATCGTTATAAAAATCCTGAGTAAATCCTTTTAAATCAATATTAGCGGCATCAAGATATAGCGCTATCTCTTGGGCGGGCTCAGGGTTGAGTGAACCGTTAGAATGATACATATTTCTTATACCGCTTCTCCTGGCAATTTTTGCAGTCTCTAACATATATTCATAAAATATCGAGGGCTCAGTATAGGTATAAGCGATACTCGGACAATTATTTTTGACTGTTTCAGCGACAACCTGCTTAGGAGTAAGTTCATAATTATAGGTCTCCTCGGGAGAAGCCTGGGAGATCTGCCAATTCTGGCAAAATTTACAACGAAAATTACATCCTGCTGTAGCAATAGAGAATACCGCTGTAGCCGGTAAGAAATGAAAGAGGGGTTTCTTTTCAATTGGATCAATATGCACGGCGCAAGGCTTACTGTGAACCAAAGAATACAACTTGCCTGCCTTGGGCTCTCTCACCCGGCAGAAACTTCTCTGCCCCTCAGACAATGTGCAACGCCTGGGACAAAGCTCACACTGCACAGTGAGTTCGTCAATCTTTTTATAAAACATGGCTTCTTTTTGGCAAGTTATATCAGATAAGGCAAGGGCTTCGATATCTTTAAGGCCCAGGCTTAAAGCCAAAAAGAAAAAGGATTTTTTAAGAAACTGCCTTCGGGTAATTTTTTGTTCCCAGAAATATTCTTTTATCTCGTCCATCTCGAAATATATATACTGAATTCATACAAGACAAGCATGGGAAGAGCAAGAATCATCAAATTAAAAGCATCGGTGGTAGGAGTAATCATGGCAGCGGTAATGAAGATAAAAAGAACGGCAAATTTGCGTTTTCGCCTTAAATACCGGGCATTAATCAAGCCTACCTTGGTTAAAATAAAACTTAAAACCGGCATTTCAAAAGTTAAAGCGCAACCGATCATCAAGCCTAATACAAATGAAATATATTTCTGCGCGGAAATTACCGCTACCAAATCAGTTTTGGCAAAATTTAGCAGAAAGCTTAATGCCGCCGGCAGTAATAAAAAATAACAGAATAAACATCCGCTAATAAATGCCACCAGACAAAAGGCGATGAATTGAAAGCTGTAATGCCTGTATTTTTCTTCAATCACCTCTGCTATAAAGGCCCAAATTTGATAGAGAATCAAAGGCAGCGCAATAATAAGGCCTGAGAGAAGAGCAATGCGCAAGTGTATTGCAAAAGCATCAGCAGGGCCAAAAAATGCCAGAGTTTTAATTAGGCCTGAAGCAGGTAATTTGAAAATCTTTAAGGTATAGCCTGATAGAGGAAAACTTATTGCAGTAGTTACTGCCAGCGCAGCTAAAGATATTATCATCCGGCGCCGTAATTCGTTTAAATGCTCTATTATGGTTAATTTACTTTCTGTCATGGAAAGTAAATAATAGCTTACTTCTTTTGTTCTTCTGAATCCGTTTCTTTCATTGATTTCTTGAATTCTTTTATTGTTTTACCCAAAGCCCTGCCGATCTCAGGAAGCTTGGCTGCTCCGAAAATCAAAAGACAGATTACCAGAATAATCAGTAATTCCTGTATCCCTATCCCAAAAATACGCATCTTAACCTCCTCTTAAAAACGTACCTCCATTGCCCGGGTCGGACATACCTTGACGCAAAGTTCACAGGCAATACATTTATTATCATAAAAATGTACTTTACGCGTAAAGGGATCAATTGCCAGAGCGCCGGTCGGGCAGATGGGAACACAAGCCCCGCAATCAGTACATTTTACTTCGTTGCGGATAACATCCTGGCTTAAGGATTGGATTTTCACTCCGCAGGATTGGAGATACTTAGTGCCTTTTTTAAAATTATCCTCTTCTCCGCTCAACTCCAAGACCATTAGCCCCTCCTCCTGAGGCGTGACATAAGCCTTTAAAATATTAAATTGCAAGTCATATTCTTTTACTAATTTATAAACTATGGGCTGGTCAACCAGGCGGTGCGGAAAATGTAATACAATTCTTTTAGAAATCATTAACCCCTCCCTATAAAAATATAAACTAAAAAAACTAAATAACTGGCCTTTCTTTTAATGGTTTAAAGGTATATCCTGATTCTACGCCCGGTAAAGGCGCTACCGGCTCGCTTAAAAGAAAATCTCCTTTCTTGATCCAATCTTTTAATTCCTCAGCGATCTCGCGGGCCTTGGAATAACTGGAGAGCGCTCCTGTAGGAATTTCTTTATTTTTCAGCGTGATTTTTCCTGATTTTAACTGGGCGTAACTTACCTCACCCAGGGTGCGGGAACTCAACTGAGGATAATCATTACTGTAATCAACAACCTGAGCAAAAATATCCGCATCCTTAATCGCTGTATATTTTACTATCTCTTCCCCTAAAATAGGTATGGGCACACCTATCCCTACGCTTAAAGTTACTCCGTAGCCAAGCATACTTGTTCCTACCAGCCAATTCGGTTTCATCTGCTTTAAATCTCCGATCACTGCTAATGTTCCCGCAGAACTTACCGGCGTGCCGTTATCTCTTCTTTTTACTTTAGGATTATGCTGTGTCCCCTGCCAGGCTACGTAACCAATGCCTCCGCCTAAAAATATTTTTGAGCCTATTCCCACAGTTTTATAAAGAGGGTCATTCAAAAGCGGGGAGAGCTGGCCGGCTGAACAATAATTGGCATTTCCCAAATTAGGCTTTAAAACGCCCATGTAAGTATAAATAATTTTATCCGATAAATTTACTGCCACGTTATAATTTTGATAGCAGTTACGGATATTAAATAATACTGCTTCGTTTAAATCTTTAATATTAATCAGCGTCTCCAGCTTCTTGCGCGGATAACAATCTGTTCCGTAAGTAAGGGCTTCAAGGCGCAGGTCCTTGCCGGCAACTAATTCCTGAATCACATGCCCTCCGCCATACTTAAATTCTCCGGGAAAAACTTTATTGCGCGGATCATCATCTGGAATCGCTGTTGCGCCCAGATAGAAGTCTACGGCGGCAAAACCGGCATAAACAGGCACATCATTAACTTTGATTATGCCCCCTCCTAATTTTATTCTCGGCTTGGAATGGCCGATATTAAAATAAGCGCCCGATGAACACATCGGGCCGAAAGTTCCAGTAGTAACCACATCTACTTCTTCTGCTGCCTGCCTTGTGCCTTTTTTATCAACAATATCAATTATTTCTTCGGCAGTAACGCAGACCACTTCGCCTTTTTTAATCTTTTCATTTATCTCTTTTATTGTCTTCATACTAACCGCCCCTGTTTTTAATTTGCCCTTGATTCGGATAATTATACCGCTTCTACAGATTTAACTTCCGGGATTTCTTCTTTTAATAATTTCTCAATGCCCATTTTTAAGGTCATCTGACTCATCGGGCAATGGCCGCAGGCTCCGGTAAGCTTTAATTTCACTATGCCGTCATTACTAACCTCTACTAATTCTGCGTTTCCTCCGTCTGCAATAAGCATAGGACGGATCTTATTTAATGCCGCCTCTACTTTTTCTTTCATTTTTTTCTCCTTCAATGAAGCCACAACTTATGGAGCGAAAGCGCTCATAAGCTGTTTGGCCGAATTGACTCCGAGCATCTAGTAATATACCTGCAATGCGAGGAGTTAGACTATTACACATAACTTACGAACCGCCTGCCTACGGCAGGCAGGCATAAGTTATGTCCTCACTCAAATAAACAACTCTGTGCTTAAATAACGTTCAGCCGAATCCGGAAATATGACTACAACCAGCTTTCCTTTATTTTCCTTTTTATTGGCAATCTCTAACGCTGCAAAAGCTGCTGCACCCGAAGAAATACCTGCTAATACCCCTTCTTCTTTCATTAATCTTTTTGCGGTCTTAAGAGCATCGTCATCGCTTACTTTGATTATTTCATCAATAATTTTTTCATTTAAGACTTCGGGGATAAAGCCGGCGCCGATTCCTTGAATTTTATGGCCTGAGGCCCGCTCTCCGGATAAAATTGCGGAATTTTGCGGCTCAACCGCAACCGCCTTTAAAGCCGGTTTTTCTTTTTTAATCGCCTCGGCTATTCCTGTAATTGTGCCGCCTGTCCCTACGCCGGCAACTAAAATATCAACTCTGCCTTCTGTATCTTTTAAAATTTCAAGCGCTGTGCTCCTGCGGTGGGCTTGGGGATTCTCGGGATTCTTAAACTGTTGCGGCATAAAATAACGCTTATCGCTCTTAAGTAATTCCTCTGCTTTTCTTACCGCCCCCAACATACCTTGCGCTGCCGGAGTCAATATAATTTTCGCCCCCAATGCGTTTAAGAGTTTCCTGCGCTCAAGGCTCATGTTTTCAGGCATAGTCAATACTAAAGAATACCCCTTAACCGCAGAGACAAATGCTAAGGCAATACCGGTATTACCGGAAGTCGGCTCGATAATTATAGACTCTTTATTAATCTTACCGCTTTTCTCAGCCTCTTCTATCATACTTAAACCGATCCTGTCTTTAACAGAAGAGCAGGGGTTAAAAAACTCCAGCTTTGCGGCAATGGTTGCCAAAGAACCCCGGCTTATTTTATTTAAATATACCAATGGCGTGTTTCCTACCAATTTAGTAATATTTTCAGCGATATTCATCTTTTTTAAATTTGATAAACAACAACGGCGCTGGACTCTTTAGCGCGCCTGGCTAGATCCTCAAAAGTTATACTGTCGATAGTTGCTGAAGTAGAATCGCGAATCTTAGACCATATATTCCTGAACACGCAGGTGCTTAAGTCTTTACAGCCTTTATAGCTTTTATCTACGCAGGCAATCGGTTCTATCGGGCCGTCAATAAACCTAACTACCTCACCCAATTTTATCTCTGAAGGCGCTCTGGACAAGAGGTATCCGCCGATTTTCCCCCGCCTGCTTTCTACAAACCCTGCGCTTTTTAAATCTAAAAGTATCTGCTCTAAGAATTTAATCGGTATATCCGCGCGCCTGGCTAAATCATTGATTGTAATCGGGCCTTCGCCGAAATGTAATGATAAATCTAGGATTGTCTTTAAGGCATAATCGCCTTTGTAGGTTATCTTCATCTTTACTCTATAATCTCTATTATAATAGTAGAGTATAGCCTAAAATTTATCTTTGTCAAGAAAATTTTAAGGTTTTTATTTTAATAAAGAGGCAGGCACTTCCAGGTTGTGCGTTGTAAGGAGAAATTCATTAGATAGAATCTTAAGCGTTTCGCCTGCTGCGGCTATTTTATTTTTATCAAGTAAAATTACCCGGCTTGAGACTTCTAATACTAACTCTAAATCGTGGCTGGCGATTATTTTGGTGATTTTCAATTTTTTTAAAAAATCCAGTAGGCCCCTCCTGTGCTTAGGGTCAAGGTTGCTGGTAGGCTCATCTAAAGCCAGAATCTTCGGCTGCATGGCAAGAACAGTAGCCAGGGAGATCCTTTTTTTCTCTCCGAAACTTAAATGATTTGCGTTCTTTTGTAATAACTCCAGCATATCCACTTCTTCCAGCGCTTGATGCACGGCTTCTTCTACTTTATTTTTTGGCAATCCCATATTCACAGGACCGAAGCCTACATCATCAAAAACAGTCGGCATAAAAAGCTGGTTATCGGGATCCTGAAAAACTAATCCCACTTCTTTTCTGATTAATGCCAGATTTTCTTCTTTTACCTCAAAATCAAATATTTTAATACTGCCGCTATTGCTTCTTAATATGCCGTTTAATTGTAAGAGCAAGGTGGATTTGCCCGCTCCGTTAGGGCCGATAATGCCTAAAGATTCGCCTTCAGAGACATCCAGGCTTATTTCCTCCAACGCCTTAGTCCCGTCAGGATAAGAAAAACTCAAATTTCTTATTTCAACTGCTTTGACAGCCATTTTACCCTACCGTTATCTTTACACTCAATAAAAGCGCAATGATTATGAATAAAAAAAACAAGTCTTTTGTTTTTATTTCAAACCTATTGATCGTTCTCATCTCCCCGCGAAATCCACGAGAACACATGGCCAGATATACAGACTCTGCCCTTTCATAAGCCCTGATAAATAAAACAGCGATCATATTGCTAAGTGTCTTTATATGAAACCAGCGCGACGATCCTATCGAGCGTGATTCTTTTGCCTGCTGCATCTTCATCAACTCATCTTGCAATACAAAAATGTAACGGTACATGAAAGAAAGTATCAGCGTAATTATGCGCGGCAGTTTCAGGGCCTGGAAAGCCTTTAATAATTCCGAAAATTTAGTAGTGGTTATAAGAATTATCATACACAAAAGAGAAAGATATGATTTTGCCAAAATAGTAAAAAAACTCATTAATCCTTCATAAGTAACTCTTAATTTAAAATTTCCTAATGTGTAATCAGCGATGATGCGTCCGTTTTTTATAAAAGGAATGGATATGGAAATCAATAAAACAAAAGGGATAACCACCAGAGATTTCTTAAGAATAAACCCGAAAGGAATTCTGGAAAATAGTATCAAAACCATAAGAATCAATGCGTAACAGGCAAAGCTAAGAAAAATGCCCGGCTTTGTCATAATTATGAAAATAATAAAAGTAAATAAGATTATGGTTTTAATCCTGGGGTCTAAACGGTGGATTAAGCTGTTTAAATCAGTGTATTCGTCAAGATAAGCGTGGTGCATATCATCTGCCTTTTTTCTTAAGCAAATTTCCTATTGTCTGGCCTAAAACAAACATAATTAAAACTCCGATTACCCCGGCTAAAGAAGCGGCAATCTTTTCGTTTTTTAATCCCGGCCAGGAATAATCCGGTATTGGAGAAGCTACCAGCGGCTGGACTTCTGCTTTTTCTAAGAATTCCTTATCCTCGGCAACTCTTTCCAGTCCATCCGGCCAAGAGGAGGCAAAAAGAGAAATTAAGCCACCCAATAATAATGCTACTATTATACCAAAAAGAATTTCTTTTTTATTCATTATTATACCTCCTCTTTTTTAAGCGATATTATATATTAAATCCGGCCTTACCTTTAAAACAAAGCCTAAGACCAAACTGGTAATTACTGCCTCGCCTATACCAATTAATACGTGCACTCCTACCATCGCCGGTAAGACTATATTAAGAGGCGAGGTGCCTGATATGCTAAGTTCAATAGCGCATACAAAAGAAGCAATCACGACTGAGGCCCAGGAAGCAAAAATCGCACCCGCAATTATGCCTCTTTTTTTACCTCCAAGGGAATTGCTGATCATTCTATATATTATATACCCTGTCATCGTCCCTATTATAGCCATATTAAAAATATTTGCGCCTAAAGCAGTAAGGCCGCCGTCTTGAAAAATTAGGCACTGCACAATAAAAACACAAGCCAAAACAACAGATCCTGCATAAGGCCCTAAAAGGACCGCCGCTAAAACACCGCCGATTAAATGTCCGGATGTCCCACCCATAACCGGAAAATTAAGCATCTGCGCGGCAAAAATAAAAGCAGAAACAACGCCCATTAAAGGAACCATTTTATCTTTTAACGCCTCTTTGGTTCTTTTTAAGCTATAACTTAAGGCACTTACGGAAAGTGCCCAGGTTGAAATAACAACAGGGGTATTTAAAAAACCGTCTGGTATATGCATTTTTCCTCCTTATCTTTTTAAAACTCAAGCTGCCCTCTTAACCCAAATACTATTATTGTTTCGTCTTCAACAGAAGCATCCTTTCCGTAGGGATTCCAGATTATTTGTAAATCAGGGCTTAATGTTAGATGTTCATTAAGCTTATAATTATAATAACATTCAAAGTGACCTTCTCTTTTAGCATTCCTGGCATTATCGGCTTTTTTATAATCATCGGAAGGCTTAATTTCTCCTATTGCCATAGCCAATTTGTCTCCTTCTCTGCCCCAAAGCATCCCTTTAAGTTCCAGGCCCAGGCTGTAAGACTGCTCTAAAGAAAAATCAGAACCGTTTAGATATACATCGGGATTCTGCCACCCGAACCTGACAAAGGCTCCTAAATTTTGCGCCAGCTCCTGGTCCAGGCTTATGCCAAAACCGTAAGTCGGCTCCTTATCTTTTGTAGAATCAAGCCACTTAGTATGATTTTGGTCATTGAACCATCCAATAAGACGGTAATTTGCCGCTCTGCTTAAAAATTCGGGTTTTAGAGTAAATTGAGTTGCGATAAATAAACCGTCCACCGCATCTTCCCAATCAGCATCTGCATCTAATACTACCAGTTCGGAATCTATGGACTTGCTAAGTTCTAAGCCGATACGGAAACCTCCTGAATTATCGGCAAATTCAATAACCGGAGAATTCCTGAAAATCCTGCCCAGGAACTGGGTAGTTTCATCGTTTGCATATTCATTATTATCAATAAAAGCAGTCGGGTCTAATTTGCCCATGGTAATAGTTAAAGCTAAGCTATTTAAATAATATTCATACCAAATCTCGGTTAACCGTACATTCTCATCGTTATCTGCATCGCGGTTAACATTGCTGAAAACCTTTAATTCATCCTCAACGCCCTGGCCCTGTCCGGCTTCAAGGTGGATTAGGCCTTTGGCGTAATCATTAAACTCCTTGGATAATATCAAATCAACAGAAAAAGATCCGTCTGTTACATCTTCTTCAGGAGACTGGTTATCACCGTTGGCATTATTGGTAGTCTGCAAAATAAAGGTTGCCCCGCCTTCCAGCTCAATATCCTCTTTATTAAATAAAGAAGCATTTTTTGTTTTTGACTCTAATGCCCTGACCCTTTCTTCTAATTCCAGGATCTTTTCATTTAAGGGATCCCCCTGGGCAAAGCAAAAAGAGCAAGACAGTAAATAAATTAATAAAAATATACCCCCCTTTTTATAAAACTTCATTCTCCCTCCTTTGTTTTAATTCTTATTAAAGTATTTACCTTTTAATAACACAAAATTAAAATTCGTGTTACTATAGGCGTAAAAAATAATAACCCCAAAACTAGATTATTTTACTGCCCGTAGTTGCGCGGGCCAGGCCGCTGTACTTAACCCCTTTTGTGGATTTCAATTTTCCGAAAAGCTCTTCTACGCGGCTAGCCCTGCCTTTAATTGCGATTATTTCCAGGCAATTATCATGGTCTAAATGCAGGTGCTGCGCAGAAAGGACATTGTCGTGATAATCGTGCTGGATATCCATAAGTTGGTTAACTAATTCTCTTTTGTGGTGATTATAAACCAAGGTAATCGCTCCGGTGACTTCCTGGTTCTTTTGCCACTCGCTTTTAATTAAAACTTCACGGATCAGATCGCGTATAGCTTCTGAGCGATTAGTATATTTCTTACCCCTGATTTGGAGATCAAACTTGTTCAAAAGTTCTTTTTCAAGAGAAATCCCGAATCTGACTAAATCTCCCATTTTCGGATCCTTTTTGGTGTTACAAATATTTAAATAGTAACACAAATATTCTTGTTGTCAAGGGTTTTTTATAAATTATTCAAAGCCAAGGTCAAAGTTTATAGCCTATTTTACGCAGGAATTCATGGCGCCATTTTATATCTTCATCGTTTTCGATTCCTTTTGGCTTTGAGCCGTCGATAATGCCGAGTATGCCCCTGCCTGCCTGTGTCTCGGCAATAATAACTTCTACCGCGTTTGCCGTGGCGCAATATATCCGGCAAACCTCAGGGATTACCTTGATGGCGTTAAGAATATTTATGGGAAAGGCATTCTTTATAAAAACAATAAAGCTGTGCCCTGCGCTGATCTGGAGGGCATTATATTCGGCTAGTTTTTTTAAATCCGGGTCATTGCCTTCTGATCTGATTTTGCAGGCACCCGAAGATTCGCAAAATGCCAGCCCGAATTTTATCCCGGGGACGCTATTAATTAACACTTCATACAGATCTTCTACGGTTTTAATAAAATGGCTTTGCCCGAGTATTAAGTTTATATCCTCCGGTTTTTTGATATCCACTAATTTTATATCCACCATCTTAACCTCCTCAATGAGCCTCGCACTTTCTTCAAGGCTAAATAGCTGTCAAGAAAGGGCGGGGCGAATTGACCCCGAGCATCCAATTGTAGGCGTAAGGATGCAAGGGAATAGATTTTCATCTACAATCCATCCTATCACACAACTTTTTATAAATCAATATGCAAAAGACAACAACTGATTGAAATATCATCAGAATAATATATAATTATAGTATGGACCTTAAAGAACATTATCAAAAAATCAAGAAAATATTGCTTGGGATATTAGCTTTAAACTGGCTGGTGGCCCTGGCAAAGATTCTTTTGGGAGTTATTACCCGTAGCGCAAGCATTACCGCAGACGGCTTTCATTCCTTATCTGACGGCGCTTCAAATATTATAGGCTTAATCGGGATAAAGGTAGCCTCTAAGCCAAAAGATGAGGACCATCCATACGGCCACAGAAAATACGAAACTTTTTTTTCTTTAGGTATAGCCCTTCTTCTTTTTATTATTGCTGTTAACCTTTTTAGGGAGGGCTTCAACCGTATCTTTAACCCCGTTACTCCTACTGTAGATATAAGAAGTTTTGCGGTGATGCTCACAACGCTTTTGATTAATCTGGCGGTAATGCGTTATGAATTAAAGAAAGGTAAAGCACTTACAAGCGATATTCTCATTTCGGATGCCATGCATACCCGCGCGGATATTTTTATCACAATTTCAGTTATTCTGGGATTAGTAGTAATAAAACTTGGGGCCCCCATACTAGACCCGATTATTACGATAATAATTTCTTTATTTATCGCCTGGAGCGGGTTAAAAATAACGCGCCAATCCCAGGCCGTGCTCGTCGATACTGCACCAATAGTGGACATGAAAAAAATAGTAGATGTTGTTATAAGTGTAAAAGGAGTAAAGGCCTGCCATAAAATAAGGACGCGTGGCAGGCCCGACGATATCTATTTAGATTTACATGTCCAGGTAAACCCGGATATGCACATGGAAACCGCCCATAATATCAGTTATCAAATCGAAAATGCAATTAAAAAAGCCATCCCTGGAATCTGCGATGTGGTAGTGCATATGGAACCTAAAGATAGGTGCATACACTCCAACAAATAAGAACCCTCCGAAAAATAGCCTTTATTTCTAATTATTCCAAGTAATTAAGCGGATCTCTTGGCGAGTTATCTACGCGGATTTCAAAATGCAGATGCGGCAGAATTTCCCGGTGATTGGCGTTACCGGTCTTACCCACTTCACCGATAATTTGTCCCTGCCTTACTAATTCATTCTTATTTACGTGAATTTTAGATAAATGTCCGTATATAGTAGTTATATTTTCACCGTGGCTTAAGACTACGTAATTACCCATTCCCCTGCTTCTAGTGGCGTCTTTTACTATTCCTGAGCGCGCTGCTAATACAGGAGTGCCTATCTCTGCTAAAAGGTCTAAACCGTTATGCTGCCGCTTGCCACCGCTACGCCTAGCGCCAAAAAAGCCCTCTCCCCATTTATCAGAGCGGATAATTAAATCCTTATTATAATCTATAGGATAAACAAAATATTGTTTATCTAAATAATACAGGCTTATTAAGATATAAACAGGCAGTACTATTAGTAAAATTAAAAGTAGTTTTTTTGTTTTCATTTTTTTTTGGGGGAAATTAACGGATATATATGCGGATTAAACGCAGTATACTATATATGGCGATAATAAACAAGAGTAAAATAAATATTTCTCCGTAGGTATTATAGAAAGTTAACTTGCGGGGGGCAATATCTAACTCTTGTGTTTTATAACCTTTAACAAAAATCTCTTCGCCTTCTGGATTCTGAACCGTGGAAATAATTCTGCCTGAAGGAGCGATAAATCCCGAAACACCAATATTAGCAGAATGCACTACCGGCACCCTGTTTTCCACCGCCCTGAATACCGAAGCACAAAGGTGCTGGTAAGGGCTGGACGTCCTACCAAACCAAGCGAGATTAGTGATATTGATTAAGAAATCCGCTCCTTTTTTAACAAACTCCCTGGATAATCCAGGGAATAAATCTTCAAAACAAATTAACACTCCAAATTTACTTTTGGTTTCACCGCTGCTTTTCTGAACATCAAATAGCGTATAATCCCTGCCTGCGGTAAAATCTCCTATCGGAACAACAGTTTCTAAAAAAGGCAGGGCTCCTCTTAAAGGTATATACTCTCCAAAAGGTACGAGATGGATTTTGCTGTATTTATTGAATAACTTTCCCTGGTTAGAAATCAAAAGGGCGTCATTATAGTAAAAACCACCTGCTCTGGTAACTGCGCCGAGAAGTAAAGGTGTGCTGTTATCCCTTACGAAATCAGAGACTTTTAGGAAATATTGCGGCTCTTCTTCTAGTATAACCGGAAGGCTTGCCTCGGGCCAGACAATAAAATCCGGCAGATCCGTCAGGGCCTTTCTGCTCAGATCAAAATATTCACCTAGAATAAAATCTTTCGCATCAGACCGCCACTTTAACTCTTGAGGAATGTTACCTTGGACGACGGAAATTTTAATCGTGTTACTGTGTAAGGCATGAGGTGCGAGGTGTAATTTAAAATAGCCGTAAGCGAGAACAAAGAATAAACAAAATACTGTTAGGATAATAAAATTTCTGCTTTTTCGGTTACCCGTTACCCGGAAACCCTGCCTGTCCCCGCCCTTCCAGCAGGCTGGCGGCAGGCAGGCGATACCCGAGTATATTGCTAGATTAACCATCATCACTAAAAACGAGACTCCCCAGGCACCGTTAATATCCGCAATCTGGATAACAGGTAAATTCAAGTACTGCGAGTAGCCGAGTAATACCCAGGGAAACCCGGTAAGAAGATGGCTGCGCAGGTACTCTAGGATTACCCACCAGGCAGGAATAATTATTAATCCAAAAATACCTTTTTCCCTGGCGAAAATCGTAAATAACAAACCGAATATTCCAAAATATAAAGCCAGGTATAGAACTAAAGTAAAAAGCCCCGCAGTAGTGACATGCGCAAGCCAATATATAGCCCCAAACCAAAATATGATTCCTGTAAGATAAGAAAGCAGAAAGGCTTTAAATTTCGATTTGTTATGCAATGTAAAGAACAAAGGCAAAAAGCCTATCCACGCTAAAATCCAAAAATTATAGCGCGGGAAAGAAAGCAACAAAAGAAAACCCGAAAAAATAGCCAAAAAAATACTCTTTTTCATTATACTATATTTTACCATTACTAAAGCTTCGAGCAAACTTAAATGTTCATTTATAATTAATTACAGGATCATAAACGCATTCTGCAATATTTTTTAATCAGAATTGGTACGTAAATCAATTTAAGACTAGCAACATTTTTATATTTTCAAAATATAAATATTGTTGTTGACATTTTACAATAAAAAGTAATGATATTGGTATGCCTAAATGTTTAGTGAGGAACTGTAGGAAATTTACAAGGTATAAAAATACAAAAGAAAAATATTGCCCAATGCATTTAGCCAGAATTAAGCGCCACGGACATACAGGGCTCCAAAAAAATTTTCATAAATTAGAAAAGTTGCCTCATCTTATCGTTGATGAATTTATTCGTAGAAATTGCAAAAGAATGATTGATAAGGAAATTGCTAAGGAATTAAAAAAAGGGAATTTAAAGGTGCCAATCAATGGCTGGTAAGATACCGAAGGAGGAAATTAGGAGTTAAAAAGTATCTTTATGGCGAAATAAAAAAACATAAAGCATGGATTCGCATACAAGTTATAAAAAATTATGGGACTAAATGCGAATTGTATAGGTATAAATTAACCATCGACACTCATCACATTTTACCTAAAAATAAAGGCGGCCTACATGGAATCGATAATCTAATGATAGTTTGTCCAAATTGCCATGCTCTCATTACTAGAAAATACCTTACTTTAAAGAGTAGAGAAAATATACCTGAGATTCGAAAAAAGCTTGTTCAATTGCAAAAGTCTTCCTATCCATATTTAGGATAACAACATTTCTTATACTTTAAAGGCCTACCAGTCTTATCATCTACTTTTCCACACGGACAGGGGTCATTGCGTCCGACTTTAGGGTGTGATGATTTTATGGTTGGCTGTGGCGCGTTTTTAGGGTTAACCTTTGCCTCCGCAGATTCTGCCGGAATGCTTACTTCAGGCCTTGCAGCTTCTGGATGCAAAAACTCTTGGGAAGTCTTTGAAAATACCCCTTTGAATCTTGTTGGTTTTACCGGCTGGAGCTTAAAAATCACCTCAACCGCTTCCTCTTCTATGTTTGAAATCAGCTGATTAAACATATTGAATGCCTCGCGTTTATATTCCACTAAAGGGTCGCGCTGGCCGTAAGCGCGCAAATGAATCCCTTCGCGCAGCTCATCCATGGCATGAAGATGGTCTTTCCATTTACTGTCAAGTATCTGTAAAAATACCATGCGCTCCAGGTACCGCATCAAATCCCCACCCACCGATTGTTCCTTTTCTTCGTAAGTTTTAAAAAGCAGCTTTAACAAAGCCTGTTTTATACCTTCTTTATTCAAATCCTTTATTTCCTCTTCATTCGCTGCTATCCTAAACTTTAACTTATATGTCCGTAATAGTCCCGGGATATCCCATTCTTCAGGAGCGGCATTTTCGTTTATGTGCACTGCGAGGATTTCGTTCAAAACGCCTTCTGTAATTTTAAAAATATCTTCTTTTAAAGAAGCCCCCTCCAGAATAGAGCGCCTTTGTCCGTAAATTACCTCTCTTTGCTTATTCATTACGTTATCGTATTCCAGGAGCTGCTTTCTAATTTCGAAATTATGCGTCTCAATTCTTTTCTGCGCGATTTCAATCGATTTAGTCACCCAAGGATGTTCAATCACCTGCCCCTCCTCTAAACCTAATTTATCCATGATTCCGATTAAGCGGTCTGAACCAAAAAGGCGCATCAAATCATCTCCTAAAGACACGTAAAATCTGGAGGATCCCGGGTCTCCCTGGCGGCCTGAACGGCCGCGGAGTTGATTATCAATACGCCGTGCCTCGTGGCGCTCTGTGCCTAAAACATGTAATCCGCCTAAATCTACAACCTTTTGATGCTCCTTAGCTACTTCTTCCTTATATTTATCCAATAACTTTTCGTATTCCTGCTGATAATTTCCTTCCTCCGGCTTAACTTTCTGTTTAATGATACTTCTGGCTAAGTTTTCGGCATTCCCCCCTAGCACTATATCTGTTCCCCTGCCTGCCATATTTGTAGCAATGGTTACTGCACGAAATCTGCCTGCCTGAGCTACAATTTGTGCCTCCATTTCATGGTATTTAGCATTAAGCACCTGGTGGGGGATACCGCGCCTTTTAAGCATTTCAGAAAGCATTTCTGATTTTTCTATTGAGATAGTCCCTACCAGCACCGGACGGCCCTTATTATAAAGTTCTACTATTTCTTCTACTACCGCATTAAATTTTTCTTTTTCGGTTTTATAGACACAATCAGAATAATTAGTGCGGATAAGGGGCCTATTTGTAGGCAAAACTACTACATCAAGTTTATAAATCCCCTTGAATTCGTTTGCCTCGGTATAAGCGGTCCCGGTCATGCCTGCCAATTTTTCATACATGCGAAAATAATTCTGAAAAGTAACTGTGGCTAAGGTTTGATTTTCTCTTTCAATCTTTAATCCTTCTTTTGCCTCTATTGCCTGGTGCAGGCCGTCTGACCAGCGCCTGCCGGGCATAAGCCTGCCGGTAAATTCATCTACAATAATTACCTGGCCGTCTTTTACCACATAATCAACATCTTTCTTATAAAGGTTATGCGCGCGCAAGGCCTGGATAATGTGATGGCGCCACTCCATAGTCTCGATATCGTGAAGATTGTCGATGTTTAACATAGAACAGACTTTTGATTCACCCTGCTCGGTAAGATGGGCAGTATGGTTTTTTTCGTCTATGATATAATCATATCCTCTGGATAAATCTTCGCCTCTGTATTTTGCCTCAATTTCGTCCTTTTCTAAAATTATTCTTCCTTTGATCTTAGGAACAAGGTTATTTATCGTATAGTACTTATCCGTAGATTCTTCTGCCGGCCCTGAGATTATCAAAGGGGTGCGCGCTTCGTCGATTAATATGGAATCAACCTCATCAACAATGGCGTAAAAAAAGGGCCTTTGCACAAGGTCTTCCTTAGCATATTTCATATTATCTCTGAGATAATCAAATCCGAATTCGTTATTGGTGCCGTAAGTGATATCGCAGGAATAAGCAGCTTTCCTCTCCTCATCCGGCATATCATGTTGAATGGCGCCTACCGAAAGCCCTAAAAATTCATAAACCGGACCCATCCATTCCCTGTCCCGACGCGCAAGATAATCGTTTACCGTAACAATGTGTACCCCGCGGCCTAACAGCGCGTTTAAATAAGCCGGTAATGTAGCCGTCAGGGTCTTTCCTTCTCCGGTAGCCATCTCCGCAATTTTACCTTCATGCAAGATAAGGCCTCCGGCTACCTGTACGTCAAAATGCCGCATATTAATAGTGCGCTTTGCTGCTTCTCTGACCACTGCAAAAGCCTGCGGCAATATATCCTGGAAGACTTTATTTCTGGTGTTTTTCAGCTTTTCTTTCAGTCTTTCTTTTTCTTCGGGAAGAGCAACTTGCGATAAAGCCTGCTCTAATTCCTGTATCTGGCTGGCGTATTCATTACTTTTTTTTACGATATGCTCTCTGAATTGCGGGGTTTTTGCGCGTAATTCAATATCCGAAAGGTTAGCTGTCTCAGACTCCAGTTCATTAACCGCAGCGCAGATTCCGGCGAGTTCCACCATTTTATTCACGGATGGCTGCGGCAGATCACGGTGTAAAACAATATTCACGCCCGGAAAGCGCTTATTAATAATTTTTTGTTTTTGATTAAGCCTTGTTTTTTTGATGAAACTGAGCATAATATCCTTTAAACCTAAGTCTTTTTCCCTTGAAACTTTAAATACTCTTCAATAAACCTGTCTATCCCGCCGTCCATCACCTTGGAAACATCTCCGGTCTGATAATTTGTACGATGGTCTTTCACCATATTATAAGGATGCATGACATAGGAGCGGATTTGACTGCCCCATTCAATCTTTTTTTTCTCACCGCCGTACTGTATAAGAAGATTTTCCTCTTTTTTCTTTATTTCTGCTTCATAAAGCCGCGCTTTTAATATTTTTAAGGCCATCTGTTTGTTTTGATATTGAGAACGCTCATTTTGGCATTGCACTACTAAGCCTGTAGGAATATGTGTTATTCTTACCGCTGAATCTGTTGTATTGACGCTTTGACCTCCGGGCCCTGAAGAGCGATAGACATCAATACGCAGGTCTTTTTCCTCTATTTTAAAGTCTACGTTCTCTTCTATTTCCGGAATTACATCGACTGAAGCAAAAGAGGTATGACGACGCTTATTTGCGTCGAAAGGAGAAATACGCACCAGGCGGTGTACGCCACGTTCGGCTTTAAGGTAACCATAGGCATACTCGCCAATAATTAGAAGAGTGGCATTTTTTATGCCTGCCTCATCACCAAAGAGCGCATCTATGGTTTTTACATCATAGCTTCTTGATTGGGCCCAACGGCTATACATTCTAAAGAGCATCTGGGCCCAATCGCAAGACTCAGTGCCACCTGCTCCGGCATTTATACTCAAGATAGCGTTATTAGGGTCGAATTCTTGGCTGAGAAGAGTCTTAAATTCCAGCCCGCCTGCTTCTTCCTCAAGCAAAGTTATATCCTTACTTAATTCTAAAGCTAAATCCTTATCCGTTTCCTTTAGAATTTGCAATAGCTCTTTTAAATCTTTAAGTTTTTCACTCGCCTTATCCCAGGGCTGGACTACAGCTTTTAAAGATTTCAGCTCTTTTACTACCAGAGTCGCTTCCTGGCTATTCCAGAAACCTTCTTCCCCCATCTTTAAAACTAGAGTTTCTATTCTTTGCTTTTTTTTATCTATATCAAAGATAACCTCTTATCTGTTCAAGCCGGTTCTCTAAAGCTATTATTCTTGTTTTTAATTCTTCCGACATCCAAACCTCCTCAATGAGCCCCGCCCTTTCTTAATAGCTGTTTAGCCTTGAAGAAAGGTCGGGGCGAATTGATCCCAAGCAGCCTTCTATTAACTATCAGCTGCGAGGGCCTAGATTTTTACCCGCAACTTATAGTTTTTTAATCCCCCGCAAGGCTAAAGTAAATTCTTCCTTATTATCCGAAAACTCCATAGCTACTTCTTCGGTAATCTTGTCTGCCTTGACTAATTTTACCAGTGACTGCCTGAAAGACTGCATCCCGAATATCTGGCCGTCCTCAATATACTGAGGGATTTCCCAGATTTTATTTTCTCTGATCAGCCTGCCTATAGTCGGAGTAAGCAACATTACTTCATAAGCCGGAACGCGCCCGGTTCCTCCTTTGATAGGCACCAACCTTAAAGAAATTACTCCCTTCAATAAAGAAGACAACTGAATCCTTATTTCTTCATGCTGATGCGGAGGGAAGAAATTGATGATCCTCTCTACGGTCTTAGCTGCATTTACGGTATGCAGCGTACTCATCACTAAAACGCCTGTTTCTCCCGCAGTAAGCGCGGCGGACATAGTGGAGTGGTCGCGGATATTACCGATAAATATAACATCCGGACTCTGTAATGTAAATGCTCGAAGCGCTACGGCATAGGAAGCGACATCCGGGCCTAGCTCCCTCTGGTTTACAATAGATCTTTTATCGCTGAATGTAAACTCAATAGGCTCTTCAACCGTAAGAATATGTCTTTGCATATTAACGTTTATATATTCTATCATACTGGCAATGGTAGTGGACTTGCCGCTTCCGGCACTGCCCGTAAGAAGCACCAGGCCTCTTTTTTCCGAACAAAGGTTCTTTAAGACATTATCCGGTAAATTCAACCCCTCAAAAGTGTCAATATTGGAGCGGATATTTCTAATAACCAGGGCAGGCCAGTTACGCTGCATAAAAATACTTACCCGGAAACGGTGGTCGAGTTCCGGTATATATATGCCGAAGTCAACGTCCCGGTTATTCTTAAAACTTTCCCTTAGCTCATCAGAAGTCAGCTCTTTTACGGTATCATTAACCTCATCCAGGCTGATAATCCTGTCTTCTACCGGGACTACTTCTCCGTCAATACGGATATTGACTTTTGATCCTGCACGGTAAAACATATCAGAACCATTTTTTTCAATCATCATTTTCAAATATTTTTTTATCTGCATTTCTTACCTCCGCAGCCTTCTTTTTTAATCTTTTTAACTCATTTTATTAAAGTATATTATACCATATCTTTTAAGATTCGCTGCTCTAAATCTAAAAGGGCCTTTTTTTTATGTTTTCCGAATATATAACCTCCTAAACTACCGTTACTGGAAATTACGCGGTGGCAGGGAATAATCAAGGGATAGGGGTTGCGCTTTAAAATCTGGCCCACGGCGCGTAAAGCCCTTGGCTTACCCGCTTTTTTCGCTACCCATTTATAGCTGCGTACTTCACCCAGCGGGATAGTTGATACGGCCTTATAAACTCTTTTAGTAAATGCCTTCATATTTATAGTACGTAGTAACGACTGCAAAATAAAATATTATGATTATTTACCGATGATTTTTTTTCTTCTTAATATATGGTGGTAAGCAACGGCAAAACGATGCGCCTCATCCCTGACTCTGCGTATCAGATTTAAAGCCGGAGTATCTGAATTAAGTTTAATCGGTTTTTTTCTATTTTGCATGTATATATTTTCCCTGCCTTTTGCAATGCTTGCTATAGGAATTTCCATCCCTAATTTTCTGATCTCTCTTTCTGCGGTTAAAAGATGAGATCTGCCCCCATCTATGAGCACCAAGTCAGCAACAGGTAAATTTTCTTTTTTCACCTTCGTATACCTTCTTTTAATTACCTCGCTAAGCATCTTGTAATCATCTATTTCCTGGACTGTTTTAATGCGGAAGTGGCGGTAGCTATTTTTATCCGGCAGGCCTTTATAAAAACTGACCATTGAACCGGTCGCCTCTTTGCCGGAAATATTAGATATATCAAAAGCCTCGATACGATTAGGCAGGCTTCTTAAATTTAAAAGTTTCTTTAAATCCCGGATTTCATTACTTATGAAAGGCGCATTGCTTTGGGCAATAGAATTCAGGGCGTTTATCTGGTCTCTGATTCCGGCAGCCTCTTCAAATCTTTTATCAGCCGCCGCCCTATCCATTCTAGAAACGAGGAATTTAGTGAGTTCTTCGAATTTCGAATCCAAAAACATGCATATCTGATTGATAATTTCTCTATAATCTGATGGTTTTATCTTATTTATGCACGGGCCGGGGCAAAGTTTAAGCCGAAAATAAAGGCAGGCCTCCCCAGGCATTTTTTCACAGGTACGGAAACCAAAAGTCCTGCGAATCATCTTGAAAGCCTGCCGAAGAAGTGTTGCATTAGTATAAGGGCCAAAATATAATGCCTTATCACCTCTTAAATTCTTTTTTCTTCTGACTATAGATACAACCGGAAACTCTTCATCGCTAATCTTAATCCAGGGAAAAGACTTATCATCCTTGAGGCTGACATTATATTGCGGCTGATGAGACTTTATAAGCGAAGCTTCTAATATCTGCGCCTGGCTCTCTGAAGAAGACAGTTTATAATCTAGATCCTCGACTTTCGCAATCATCGCCTGAGTCTTAGCCGAGAGATAACGGCTAAAATAAGACTGTACTCTCTTCTTAAGCGATTTAGCCTTGCCGATATAAATTACTTTTCCGGAGATATCCTTAAACAGATAAACGCCGGGTGAATCAGGAAGCGAAGCTAATTCATTTCTTAATTTATTCATAAAGAGTTACTAATTAGAT
>QNCD01000018.1 GCA_003644385.1 Candidatus Omnitrophota bacterium | reverse complement strand
ATACTTATTTAGGCTATGGAATACATTTATAAAATAGTTGATATAAAGTTACTGAAGAAAATAGTTTTTATTTTTTTAATACTTCTTTTCCTTTGCTCCTTCTTTCAATTCCAAATAATTCACCCGCCTTTAGCCTTGACTATAAAAAGCGATAAAAAAAAATATTCGCCAGGAGATAAAATCAGGATTACTTTTGAATTTAAAAATAGAAGTGATAAAAATGTAAAATTTATTCCACTTCCCTTCGGCTTTATTTACGGGAAGAGCTGGATAAGCGTTTATGATTCTAGGGACGAGCTTATGCGTAGTTTTACTGTCGGAAAGTTTGCTGTAAAGACGACTCTGAATAAGATAGCAGTTTTGCTTGAGCCGGATGAGGTTTATACTTACGATATAGTAGCTGATGTAAAGTACGGCAAGCTGCCGAATTTAAGGCAGAAGGGCCTGCACCTTGACTTTAGGGATTCATTTATACTCTTGAGCAGGAGGTTCGCAGAATACAGGTTAAAAGCAGATTTAAGTTTTTACCTCGATTATTATTACCAGGGGTCTAAAAAAATAGAAGATAAAGAAATATGGAAAGGAAATTTAATTTCCAATGATTTGTTGATAGAGTTTGTGCGTAAGGAATAGTAAAGATTGGGGACGTTTCTACCCTTTTGAACACTTTGAAAATCAACAAGTTATAGCATTTTCTGCACGGAGTTGCGGTGTTAGAAGGCAGAATATAAGAATTCCTTTGGTTTAGTGGATTACAATCGAAAGGATTAGCGATATGAAAAAATAGCGATTATCGGAGCAGGTGTAGGCGGCTTAGCGACAGCAGCCAGGCTGTCTAAGAAAGGCTATAGCGTTGAAGTCTTTGAAAGATTACCGGAATGCGGCGGCCGGGCCCACTTAATCGAAGACAGAGGTTTTAAGTTCGATACAGGCCCTTCATTTGTACTTATGCCGGATTTTTTTGAAGAAGTTTTTTCATATTGCCAGGAAGACTTAAGGAACCACCTTGATTTAAAGGCTTTAGACCCAAGTTATAAGATTTTTTATCCCGACGGCGATGTGATTACCGTGCATAAGGACAGCGAAAAGACAAAAGAGGAATTAGAAAAGATAGAAAAAGGAAGCAGCAAGGGTTTTGACGGTTTTATTGAAGAGGCTACGCGGATATATAACAAGGTCAAGCCCCTGCTTTACGGATGTTTTACCGCAAAGGCAATGTTCAATCCGGCTTATTGGGGCCTGATCGGAGAAATTCGCGCATTTGAATCCTATTGGCAATTAGCAAAGAAATTTTTTAAAAGCAAAAAACTTTGTTATGCTTTTACTTTTGAAGCGATGTTTATGGGGGTTTCACCCTTTGATGTCCCGGCTTTCTACAGCGTAATCAGCTATACCGACCATGTGCAGAAAATTTTTTATCCTATGGGCAGCATGTACCAGATCCCCAGGGCATTAGAAAAATTAGCGCAAAAATTCGGCGCTAAGTTTAATTATAACGCCGAGGTTAAAAAAATTTACTCCGATAACGGCAGGATTAAGCTTATCTTGGATAAAGGGGAGGCGGTTTTTGATAAAGTAGTGGCAAATACGGATTACGCCTATACTAAAACCGATCTTTTAGCAAGGAGAATACCCGAATATAATTATTCCTGTTCGGCCTATCTTTTGTATCTGGGGCTTAAGCAAAAAGTCAAAGGCCTAGCTCACCACAATTTATTTTTTTCCCAGGACTTAAACAAAAACTTAAATCAGATATTCAGGGACCAGGCCTTGCCCGAAGACCCGTCGTTTTATATCAATGTTCCTACAGTGACAGATGAATCTCTCGCCCCTAAGGGTAAAGACCTATTTTATATTCTTGTGCCGGTGCCGAATCTAAAAAGGCTTAAACAGGATTTTCTTAAGGAGGAAGAAAAGCTGCGCGGGATAATTTTTAACCGTATTAATCAAACTATGGGGATTAGACTCCAGGATTTAATAGAGATAGAGCATAAATTTTATCCTGATGATTTTACCAAGCGTTATAACATAAAATACGGGGCTACTTTTGGCCTAGCCCATAATTTAATGCAGAGTGCTTTTTTCAGGCCCCCCAATTTTGATAGTAAAATCCAAGGCCTTTATTATGTCGGGGCAAGCACCCAGCCGGGAGGCGGGCTTCCCGTAGTTCTTGCCAGTTCCAGGATAGTTGCGGACTTGATTACCGGTAACTCTTAGAGCGGGTTATTTTCCTTACTTGAGAAATTATTTCTTGGGTGGTAATATCCGGGGTAGAAGCCCCTGCAGTAATTCCTACTTTTTTAACACCTTTGAACCAGCCCCGCCTTATTTCTTTCTTAGAGTTAATCCAGAAACTTTTCTGGTTTAGGCTTTTTGAAATTTCGTATAATCTTTTAGTATTTGCGCTAGCCTTAGAGCCGATAATCAGCATCAGGTCATTTTCCAAAGGCATTCTTTTTATTTCCGCCTGTTTTAAACGCGTAGGTTTACATATAGTATTAAAAAATACCAGTTTTTTTACATACTGTTTTAAAACCCGCACAATCGCTAATACTTTTTCCAAATTTTGCGTGGATTGCACAATTACGCATGCTTTATTTATTTTTCTGGTTTTTTTAAAAAGAATATTCTTTAGGCCGTCGATTACCAGAGGCTTGTTTTTTAACTGCCCGATAATTCCGTGAACCTCATCATGCTTTTTATCGCCAATAATGATTATTTTATATTTCTTTTTTTCCATATCTGAGGCAATTCTATGTATCTCTTTTACCATCGGACAGGTGGTATCTACGATATTATAGCCAAGACGCATTGCCTGCTTAATGCTATTTTTACAAGCTCCGTGCGCGCGGATTAGAAAAGTTTTATTCTTTCCTCTGGCCAGACGCTTGATTTTTTTAATGCCTGCTTTACGTAATTCTTTCATTACATTTTCATTGTGTACGATATCCCCGAGTATATAGACATCTTTATTCTTTTCTAAAGTATTAAGGGCGATATCAATCGCCCTTTTGACACCAAAACAAAATCCTCTGTGTTTTGCCAGGTTAATTTTCATATTTATACGAGCCGAAATACCATTTTTAAAATAATAAATATCTTGCCCATTTTACTGAGAAAGATGCGTCTTGGAAATAAGACATAATTATTTTTTTCGATTTGCCCAAGTATAGCAGCGTACATTTCTTTCATTGCCAATACTACAAAACGCGTCCTTAAGTCCCTAATCATTTTAATGCTTGTTGTGGCTTTTTGATAATATTGGCGTGCGCGTTGAATTTCAAATTTTAAAAGAGTAATAAAATTCTGGTTGATTTTTTCTTTTGCTGTATTATCTTCATCTATGCCGAATTGCCGCATCTTATTTTTGGCAGATAAATTCTGCCCCGGCCAAAGTCTTCTTTTATATCCCTTAAAATATTTGTTAACTGCATGGCTATGCCCAATTCTACAGCATGTTTTTGGGTTTCTGTGTTTTCAGAGCCGAAAATTTTAAGCATAATCGGGCCGACTACCCCGGCAACTTTATAACAATAATCATATAATTCATCGAAATTTTGGTAACGTTTTTTCTCTAAATCCGTGTGCATGCCCTCTAAAAGCTGTGAAAAATATTCTTGGAGGATTTGTATTTTTTTACAGTTTGACGGAAAGCAGATAACAGATTTTCGCTTAATCCGGAATCAGCGTAAGCAAGTTTAATTTTATTCTCCAGCGCAAGTAAATTTTCCGAAGACGAAGTTGCCTGGCCGTCTACGCTTTCATTAGTTAGTCTACAGATCGTATAAACGCAATACGCAGCATACGCTTTTCTTTATCAAGAAAGCGAGAAGCAAAATCAAAAGTTTTTGTGTTTTTCCGGGTAATTTCTTCTGCTTGTTTTATCCCCGCAGCAATTGAGTTATCTTTTTTTTCTGGATTCATTCCTATATTTTACAGCTTTTTACTTTTAATTCCAAGGCAAACTTTTAGTTTCAAATCGCTCTTTTAGGGCATATAATATAACTAAGATGTCAAAATATATTCAGGTTTTATTACTATCAATAAGTGTGCCTTTTCTATTCAGCTTCTGGCCCGGCCTGAACTTTTACCGAAAGCCCCGCGCGTTAATCTACAGTCTTTCGCTTATTTTATTGATTTTCGGTGGTTGGGATATTTTTGCTACCTGGCGCGGACACTGGTCTTTTGATCCAGAGGGGGTATGGGGGATTAAAATTATAAACTTGCCTGTAGAAGAGGCGCTCTTTTTTATAGTCATACCTTACTGCTGTTTATTTACCTGGGAAGCAATTAAATATTTTAAACGTAAAATCAAATGAAGGAATACACGATTTTGGCTATTATTTCAGTAATTGTTACCGTGTTTGTGGACAGGGTAAGCGGCATACGAATCCTTAAAAGAGGGGAGTTTTATATATTACTGTTAATTATTTTCCTTTTTAAGCTGTTAGTTAACGATTATTTAACAGGCACTGAAATTGTGCTTTATAATCCTGCTTTCTTTTTAGGATTAAGGATCGGCAGCATTCCGGTTGAAGATTTTTTATTCGGTTTTAGTATGGTAACTCAAAGCGTAATATTCTGGGAATATTTTTTAAAAAGGTAACTATGAAAATATTGCGTATTTTATTAGTCTTAGTTTTTTGCTGGGCCAGATAATGTCTTCTTTCGTCTTGGATTGGAGAGAGTTTCACGAAAAGGCGGATAATACCGAGTTGCCAGAGGCATTAAAAAAGGTAGGATCAAAACCAGATTATATAGAAAATTTATATATTCTCGGGCTGGTTTATTTAAATTTACATAAGGATAAACAGGCGCAGTCTGTTTTTAAGTAGATTATTGAAATAGATCCTGAAATAGAGGAAACTAAATGGGGATTAACCGAAACTTTACGCCGTCAGAATAAGCTCTCCGAGAGTGAGAAAATTTTAAGAGCTTTAATAAAATCTAAGCCGGATTTCTCACTCGCCTATATCACATTAGCCTATATTGAATATACCAAGACAAACTTTACGCAAACAGTGAGGCTGGCAAAAAAGGTAATTACACAAGGAAGAGAAGATGTAGATTTAAGCAATTATGCCCGTATGCCCGCGCTTATCTTTTGTTTGCCGGAGGTAAAGGCATGCTTGCCAGTAATGGCGGCCCTATAGCAAAAGTGATTAACGGTTCACAGGTACTTTCGAATTTAAAAAGGGCAGAGGCTTTACAGCTGGATTCCTCAGAGGTACTTTTTGCCTTGAGAATCTTTTATTTTTTAGCTCCGGGATCGCCGGAGGAAATAGAGAGTTGGCGTTAGAATATTTAAAAGAAGGGATTGAAATAGACCCTCTTTTTGCTGATGCTTATGTTAGGTTGGCTCAGGTTTACCAGATGCAGCAAGATGAAGAAAAATACCAGCAATACCTAAACAAAACCCTTCAAATTAACCCCAATAACGCACTCGCACAGGATGCCAAAAACAAAATATGTAAATTTAACTGTGTGACCGTAGAAGAATAACCCGGATTTTAAAGTTATTAATTAAGGACCTCCTGGCTGTAATTGAGAAGGAATTTTTTGTATTGCGGCCGCATTCCTAGAAGGGCGTTAAGTTTTTTGGCTTTTTGAATAAGATTATTTATTTCTTTTCTGGCATAATCTAAGGACCCGGTATTAACCACGATTTTCTGGATTTGAGAAAGGTCTTTATTATTTACCTTTCTTTTAGATAACGTCTTTTTTATCAGTGCTTTTTCTTTTTGCCCGGCATGTTGATAAGCATACCAGATAAGCAGTGTCTTTTTCCCTTCTTTTAAATCAGTCAGGTTAGATTTTCCGGTAATTTTATCTTCGGCAAACAGCCCTAAAATATCATCTTTTACCTGAAATGCCCGGCCTAAATATACCCCGTATTTAAAGAGCCGGTTTACTTTATCTTTATTGGCGCCAGCCAATGTCGAGCCGATTGCCAGGGGAGAAGCAAAAGAATAGTTTGCTGTTTTTAAGTCATAAATCCTGTAAATATCTTTCCTGGTTACCTTATTGATATTTTTTATCCCGTTTAAAAGCTCGATAAATTCACCGCTTCCTGTATAAAGCGCAGCATCGAGCAGCCTCCTTAAAGCATCTTCCTTCCTTTGCTTTTCTTCATTAATGGATAAAAAAGCATGCATAGCCATGGCAAACATTACGTCCCCGACTACTATGGCCAGGTCCTGGCCGTTAAACTTGATATTTTTATGCCCGGATAAATATCTGTTAAGCACGGTGTGCATAGAGGGGCTTCCGCGGCGGGTTTCGGATTTATCAATTATGTCATCGTGCGCCAGCATAAAATCATGCAGGAGTTCTGCGGATATCGCGCTGCGGTAAAGGCCGGAAGCCGCTTTTTTTACAAAGCCAAGATAGGCGATTATAAAGAGGATGGGCCGGATTCTTTTTCCTTTTCTGGAAATAAAATTTTTTATGGTTTTGAATAGAACAGGAGAGATTTTGCTTAAAGAGTGTAATCTGTTTATGTTATTGATATAGGATTTTATTTCACGGTCAACCCGTTTTTTTATTTTCAAAAGCATATTTTTATGTTAACATAAAGATAAGCGTAATGCAATGAAAATCAAGATATTAAGAAATATTTCAAGGGCTTTTAGGCTGGCTTTTTTGGCTGCCAGTGTTCTTCCTTTTATATTCGGCTCACTGATTGACAAATCAGATTTTAATTTTGTGGGTTTTATATTGGGATTGATTGCTGTCTCAGCCACGCATCTAAGCGCTAATCTGATTAACGATTATGCGGATTCCAGAAGCGGCGCTGACTGGCAGGATAAAAGGTTTTATAAATTTTTTGGCGGCTCTAAACTTATTCAGGAGGGAGTTGTTGCGGGAAATTTTTATTTTAAAACTGCTCTTTTTTTTGCCCTGTTTGCTTTTTTTAGCGTGTTGGGTCTTAGTTATATTCAAGGCTCTTTCAAAGTAATCGGTTTTTACTTACTGATTATTTTCTTAGGCTGGGCCTATTCTTGTAAGCCCTTACAATTATCATATCGGCATTTCGGAGAAATCATTATATTTTTGCTTTTTGGCCCGGCAGTTGTTATGGGCGGCTATTTTATTCAGACCGGCATATTCCCTGATGCAAAAAGTTTTATTTTATCGCTTCCCTTCGGGATTTTTACCTGCGCAATATTATTTGTCAATGAGATCCCGGATTTTCCAGAAGATAAGAGAGCGCAAAAATTAACCTGGGTTGATTTCTTAGGGGCTGCCAGGTCTTATCTTCTTTATGCGGTATTAATGTTTCTTGCATTCAGCGCAATAGGAGTAAGTATCGGCTTAGGCTATTTAGGAAAAATAGCTCTATTTTCTTTTATTTTGGTTTTACCTGCGCTAAAAGCAATTGATATTTTAAGATTAAAGTTTTCGGATAAAATAGAATTAACGCAATCTTCGCGCTTGACCATAGTGATTCAGGGGCTGGCCGGAGTAATTTTAATTTTGGATAAATTATTATGAAGAAAATTCTGATTATCGGAGCGGGTTTTGCGGGGATGTCGGCGTTAAGCAAACTTTGCGCATATAAAAAAGATTTAGATATTACTTTAATTGAGCAAAGTAAAAAAGCCAGCTTCCTGCCGTTACTTCCGGATGTCCTAGGAAGGGGATTAGACTCTGTTTATTTATCGGTTGATTTAGAATCCTTAAGCAGGAATATGAATTTTAAATTCATAAGGGCAAAGACAGAAAAATAGATTTAGAAAATAAAGTGGTTTTAGCAAAAGGGCGAAAATTTACAATACGATTTTTTATTGATTTCTAGTGGCTCGCAAACTAACTTTTACGGGAATTAGGAAGTGGAAAAATTCGCCTATAAATTGGATGATGTTGATGATGCAGAGAATATCAAGAGCAGCTCAGCCGGGCGGGACTTTGATTATTATCTGGTAGCCGGAGGAGGCTACACCGGAATTGAGGTGGCTACAAATTTAAGGAGGTATTTTAATAAGAAAAATTCAGCTAAAAGGATAATTATTGTAGAGCGCGCAGCATCGATATTAGGCCCTCTGCCGCAATGGATGAAGGATTATGTTCTGCCGAATTTAAAGAAAATGAATATTGAGATTATGACAGATACTGTAATAAGCGAAGTTCAAGAGCGCCGCGTTTTCCTTGAGAATGGTAATGTTTTTGATAATTCTATGCTCATCTGGACAGCAGGGGTTAAGTGCGCGGATTTTATCCAGGGCCTGGATTTAAAGAAGAACCGTCAAGGAAGGCTTGAGGTAGATAAATTTTTGAAGATAAATGATTCTTGTTTTGCTGCCGGTGATAGCGCTAATTTTGCCTTTAGGCAGAGTTCTTTGCGTATGGCAGTGCAGTTTGCTATCGTCTAGGGCAGATGCGCTGCTTTTAATATTATTGCCGATATCTCTGATAAGAGGCTCAAAGAATATAAGCCTATAGATTTGGGTTATGTTGTTCCTATGGCGGATAATCGTTCCTATGGTATCATTATGGGTATTAAAATTAAAGGGATATTTTCTACCCTGCTTCATTATTTGATGTGTATTTATCGTTCTTACGGCATAAGAAACAAGTTGGGCGTGATAAGAGATTTAATATTTTAAAAACAAATGAGATTGTGGAGCATACATCCTGAGTTATCTGGATTATAAAGGGTTAGTTGCGCTTTGGTGGGAGGCATTGCTGGCCAGAAGGTACTTTGCGGAAAAAACTAAAGGTTATCGCAACCATCCCCAAACGATTAGATTCAGGAAGCAGGAGGATCCTCTTACGGCAATCGGCTGTTATTTAAAATATGTATATAAAGGGGCAGTGCGGCGAGGTTATGCTTTTAAACCGGAAACTTTATTCCAAAAAATTTTTAACTCATTTAATAGTAAGGGGTTATAAAGTATAGAAACGTCCCCAAAAAGGCAAAAAGGAGGTTGGGATGCCGGCGATTGCCACTTTAGAAGATTTAAAGAAACTTGAGGCTGAGATTGATGAGATAAAAAAAGAGCACCACGAAGTATGCGAAAAAATAATGGCGATTATAAAGAGAAACCGCAAAATCGGCTATAGGAATTTTTGCAAACTTTTTATGGGTGAGCGTACGCCGGAAGAGTTAAAAAGCGGAGAAAAAAGAAAGAAATAAAGGGCTTAGCTAGCATGTCGGATATTTTAAGAGTGATAAAAGAGCGGCGTTCGATCAGGAAATTCCAAACTAAGGTGCCTTCAGAAGAAGATTTAAGGAAAATTCTGGAAGGGGGCAGGTGGGCGCCGTCAGGTTTAAATAACCAGCCTTGGAGATTTCTGGTTATAAAGGATACCCGGCAAAAAGATGATATTGCTCAGTTTACAAAATACGCTTCAGTTATTAAAAGAGCTCCATTATTAATCGTAGTTTGTATGAGCGCTAAGGAATCCTATAACCGGGATAAAGACTTGATGGCAATAGGCGCTTCAATCCAAAATATGCTACTTGCTGCATACTCACTGGGTTTAGGCAGTTGCTGGTTGGGTGAGATTTTAAATAAAAAAGAGGCACTTGCAGAGTTTTTAGAACTTAAAAAAGATTTGGAGATTTTAGCAGTTATTGCTTTAGGTTATCCCGATGAGGAACCTACTAGGCGCGATAGAAAGCCGCTAGAAGATTTGATAATTATGAGCAAATTAAAACCGGAGGAGAAATGAATGCTTTTTACTGGGCGATTATTGCCGCTTTACTTTGGGGTATAGTTCCTGTATTAGAAAAAGTAGGGCTCACAAAAGTCCAGCCTTTGGCCGGGCTTTTTTACCGTTGCCTGGGTGTGTTAATCGGTCTTTTTTTATTATTGTTGTTTCTGGTCAAGCCGCAGCAGATTAAATCTGTGGATTTTCGTTCGGCATCATTTTTAATTACCGCCGGTTTTTTAGCCAGTTTTGTGGCGCAGATTGCTTTTTATAGCGGCTTGAAATCGGGCGAGGTTTCCCGGGTTGTTCCTATTGCCGGAAGTTTTCCTCTTATTTCTTTTATACTGGGAATTTTCTTTCTCAGCGAAAGCATTACTCCTATGAAATTTTTGGGAGTAATCTTAGTAACAATGGGTGTCTGGGCATTAAAAATCGGATAAATTGAGATGATCAAGGGTTTCAGGCACGTATGTCTTTTAGTTAAAGATTTGGAAAGGTCGCTAAGGTTTTATAGGGATATATTAAGGTTAAGGGTTGATAAAATCATTACTCTTAAGGGCAGCCACTTAGAAAAAATTTTTAAAATAAAAAATGCCGAGTTGATTTATACAAAGATGCGTTCACCTGATCAACCTAAAAAATCGCAGCCTATTTTTGAACTGCATTGCTGGAGGCGCCCTAGAAGATTACCGCGAAAGAACTATAGCCACGTTTCTTTTAGCGTAAAAAATTTAGACCAGACATATAAAAAATTAAAAAGAAAGGGTGTAAAATTTATCGCTTCCCCGGCAATATCACCTGACGGAAAAACAAAAATCTGCTTTGGCTATGACCCTGAAGGTAATTTAATTGAGTTTATGGAAGATTTAAAGAAGAGATGAAGATATTAGCGATTTTACTGGCTTTATTAATTACAAATTTTGCTTTTGCCGAAAACGAAGCAGAACATCCGGCAAGCTACTATGATTATTTGGGTACGAAATACGCCTATAGGGAAGATTTGCACACCGCAGCTTTATATTTTAGAAAGGCGATAATGCAGGACCCTAATTACTTACCGGCATATATTAATTTAGGAGTAACTTACGGTAAATTGGAAGATTATGATAAAGGTATAGAAATTTTAGAAAAAGCATCAGAAATAAATCCGAATATCCAGGAAGTATATGTAAATTTAAGCGCTATTTACGAGAAGAAAAAAAATTATGACTTAACAATTGATTATGCCAAAAAAGCGCTGGCTTTAAACCGCAATAACGCGACTGCAAATTATCTTTTAGGCTCTGCCTATGTTATGCAGGGAAAGGTGCAAGAAGCTATAGAGCAATACCGCAAGTTAAATAATATAAATGAAGACGCAAAGGCCGTAAGATTATTAAATAAAATCATCCATCACGCCACCCAACAATAGTGGGGACGTTTCTAGGCTTTTTATCTCTTTGTAAATGAAATAGTTACAATAAAATCAAAACTGAAGTTTATTTATTCAGGCATAAGCTATCAATTAAATTTTACTGTTTATATTTATCGCAGCTTGATTTTTTAGCGTTTAGCAGATACAAGAGTAAAATCTCATACCGGATGATCGGGTTTCAAAATAAATATAAAACTTGGATTTGGCCCATAATTTGGGCTCTACTTTTCTTTGCTCTTTTTAATTTATTTCAGGAAATATTCGGCGGTGAGGCAAGAAAGGTGCATAAGTTTATCCGTCAGGCCGAAAGGGTTGTGGAGAAAAAGAATCTTTTTGTTTGCGTTAATATGATTTCAAATGATTACGCCGATAATTTTGGTAACGACCGCCAGAGCCTTACCTACCTCATTAAAGAGATTTTTGGTTATTACAGGAAGCTTTTTATACGTATTGAAAAAATTGAGATTGAATTAGGGGAGGAACAGGGCCGGGCGCACGCGGAAATTTTAGCTTCAGTAATAGGAGAGGCGCGGGACAATAGTAGGGAAAAAATTATGGAAGGAGAAAGAGGTAAGCTTAAAATCAGATTAAAAAAAGAGGAAAGAGAATGGAAGCTCTTGGAAGTTGAATCATTTGATGCACTGCGGATAATGGGGGAAAGTGTAACTTAGGGGGGGGAGCGTAACTTAGTAACTCTGTGCAGAATTTTTTGTAACTTGTTGTAATGTAAATAATTAAAAATGGTAGAAACGTCCCCAAATGAAAATTACGACTAAATTTATTATCTGGTTTCTGATTATTTCCTTGGTGCCATTGGCCATATCTATTTATATTAGCTATAATCGATCGCGCCAGGTACTAGAGGAAGAGGTGGCAAAAAGTCTTATGGCAGTAGCTGATAACAAGGCTAACCAAATCGAGGCACATCTGCGCAGCCAGAAAGAAAATGCAATTACTTTATCGTATTATTCCGAAGTCATAAGCGCCCTGGCGAGGTTTATTGAAGTAGCCAATAAAGCCGGAATTGATTCCCTTGAATACAGATCAGCCGAGCAGGAATTTAAACCTATGCTGGGATATTATCAAAGGTTATTTGAGTACGATGACATATTTTTTGTAAGCCCGGAAAACAGCGTGGTATTTTCAACCGCGGGTATAAAGGATATAAATTCAATTTATGGGATTGCTTCTTATACCGATTCGGAACTTAACAAGGTTTTAAACCAGGCGAGATTATTCCAAGAAACAGCATTATCTAATTTGCAATATTATCCTGAAGCAAAGAAAGCAGCTATTTTTATAGCTACGCCGATTTTTGAGGGTTTGGATCTTTTAGGGTATGTTGTTGTTCAAATTGGGACAAAAGGAATACTCGGCTTCGTTAAAGACTATACTGGTTTGGGGGAAACCGGTGAGACTATTGTAGTTGCTAAGATGGGCAGCAAAGCGGTTTTTATTGCTCCGACTAGATTTGATCCTGAGGCAGCTTTTATTAGAAAAATTGCTATCGGTACCAGCGAGGGCCTGGATTTACAGAAGGCCTTATCAGGAGAAAAAGGTCTAGGGGTCAATATAAATTACCGAGACCAGGAAGTTTTATCCGTCTGGAGGCCTTTACCTACTTTTGGGCTAGCTATGGCAGTGACTATGGATACCCGCGAAGTCTTTGCCTCGGCAAACAAATTAAAAAATACTTTATTCAGCATTAGCCTTGCTTTGGTTTTGCTGGTGGTGGTTATGGCGGTTCTTATAGCCGGTTCTGTTTCCAGGCCGATAAAAGAATTGACCCAGACAACCAAGACTATCTCAGAAGGAGATCTTACTGCCCGGGCAGAAATCACAGGAAAGGATGAAATCGGAGAATTAGCCCATTCTTTTAACCAAATGACTGATAAGTTAGTTGAAGCTAAAGCAAATGTTGAGGAGCAGAAGAGGCTATTGGAAGCGGCAAATAAAGAATTAGATAGTTTTGTCTACACGGTTTCCCATGACCTGCGGGCACCGCTACGCGGAGTTGACGGATTAGTAAAATTTCTTGAAGAGGATTATGCCAATAAGCTGGATGAGCAGGGTAAAGAGTATTTGAAAAAAATCCGTAGCGGCGCCAATCATATGAAAGCATTGATTGATGATTTATTGACCCTTTCGCGGATTAGCAGAATTAAGAATCCTTTTGAAGAAGTCAATATGAAGGATTTAGTGGATTCGGTAGTCGGCAGAATAGAATTTGATATTAAGCAACAGAACGTAGATTTAAAAATTTCCGAGAATTTGCCGGTTTTACGCTGCGATAAAATTAAGATTGCAGAGGTATTTTTGAATTTAATAAATAACGCTATAAAATTTTCCCCCAAGAAAAAGGATTCCCAGCCGAGGGTAGAAGTAGGCTATAATTACGATAGAGAAAAAGCAGAGCATGTGTTTTTCGTTAAAGATAATGGTATTGGAATTGACAAAAAATACCACAGCGAGATATTCGGAATATTCAAAAGGCTGCATAACCAGGATGAATATGAAGGAACAGGCGCCGGCTTAAGCATAGTAAAAAAGATTATTGAAGATCATAACGGCTCAGTCTGGATTGATTCTGAGCCGGGCCAGGGAGCTACCTTTTATTTTTCAATTTCCGAAAAAATCGAGCAACCAAAGAAAATAGGCCAGCTTCTGGTTGAATCCGGGGCGGCAAGCCAAGAGGAAGTCAGAGAAAAGCTTTAAAGAGCCAAGGCAGAGAAGAAGAGGTTTAAATTTTTAATTATTTTATTAAGAAGGGGTTGGTATAATGGGCAAAAAAATTCTGGTGATCGACGATAATGAAGTTGATTTACTGATTGTTAAAAGATACCTGACCCATGAGGGTTTTAGCGATATTATCACCGCTTCCGGCGCCAGTGAAGGCGTAGAGAAGGCAAAAACAGAGAAGCCGGATCTGGTGATTTCAGATACCTTACTTCCTGGGAGCAACGGTTTTGAGGTTTGCCGGCAGGTCCGCAAGATTTACGGCCCGGACAAGCCGAAAATAATTATAATTACCGGAGCGATTGATGCCGTAGACGCAGTCCAGGCAAAAAAATCCGAGGCTGATGATTATTGCGCTAAGACTTCCGATTGCGCCCCTTTATTAGAAGCGATTAAAAAGCTTATTTAAATATATTTAGGTTATGGAATTTGAAAAAAAAGAAAATAATCAAAAGGATATCGTAAAGAAGCTGGAACTTGATACTATACAGACCAAAGAAGAGCTGCGCAAAACAAAAGATGAATTACAGCTTCAGATGTGGGGGTTGGCTAAAACGAATGAAGCGATCAGGGTGCTTTATAAAGAACTTGAAAAGAAGAATAAGGAACTGGAGAAGCTCGATCAGCTAAAATCCGATTTTATCAATTCGGTGTCGCATGAATTGCGCACTCCATTGACATCGATCAGAGAAGTAATTTCCCAGATTTTAGACGGCATATTAGGCGAAACAAACCAACAGCAGAGGGAATTTTTAAATATATGCCTTGCAGACGTTGATCGCTTACGCAGGATTATTGATGATTTATTGGATATATCTAAGCTTGAAGCCGGCAAGCTGAAATTATCCCGGGCAGATGCCGATATAGTAGGCTTAGCCAAAAGAGTTATCAGTACTTTTCAAGCAGAGTTTAAAAGCGCAGGTTTAGAGATAAAAGAGAATTTTCCCCAAGAAAAAGCTGTGGCCTATGTAGATCAAGACAGGATTATTCAAGTGTTTATAAATCTAATTGGTAATGCCTTTAAATTTACTGAAAAAGGCTATGTAGACGTTTCGGTTATTGATTGGCCGGGCTTTGTAGAGTGTTCGGTGGCAGATACCGGTATAGGTATAGGAGAAGAGGACCTGCCAAAATTATTCGGTAAATTTCAGCAGTTTAATAGAAAAGATCCCGGCAGGATAAAGGGGACGGGACTGGGCTTGAGTATATCTAAAAATATTATTGAGTTGCATCGCGGGCAGATCGAGGTGGAAAGCAAGCTGGATAAGGGAACTAAGTTTACTTTTACGCTTCCCAAGTACAACCCTCAAGAATTATATAAGGAGCATATTATCGAGGGCATACAAAAGGCCAGTAGTGATAAGGGCTATCTGTCAGTATCTGTTTTTGGCATCAAAAACCTTTCTCAGATAGCGAAAAATATTGATAATGAAAAATTACATTCGGCTACCGAGGGTATTATAAACGTAATTAAAAAGAATTTGCGTTTTGGCGAAGATTTAGTGATTAAGGATACGCATACTGTGATGATCGTCCTTCCGGGAGTGGAGAAACAAAAAGCAGCCGAGATTTCGCAAAGGATTTATCAGGCCATAAAAGATTTTTTGACGCAGAGAAAAATAGAGCTTGATGTCTTTAATGAGGTAGTTAGTTTCCCTCAAGACGGCGATTCGCAGGAAAAAATATGCGATAAACTTTCATCTATTTCAGGCACATAGTTTTTTAAATTTTAGGAGGATTAAGATGCCAAAAAAAATATTAGTTGCAGACGACGAAGAGCATGTTTTGAAGTTAATCAGCGCGCGCTTAAAGGCGAACAGCTACGAGATAATAACGGCTATCGACGGAAAAGAAGTAATAAAAAAGGCTGTTGAGGAAAAACCGGATTTGATTATCCTGGATATTATAATGCCGGGAATAGACGGAATTAATGCCTTTGAAAACTTAAAAAAGACAGAAGAGACAGCCTCAATTCCCATAATTTTTATCACTGCATTCCCAAGCGAAGAATTAAGGCATAAGATATTTGAATTAGGCGCTGCCGGCTTCGTCTCTAAGCCTTTTGAAGCTGAAGACCTGCTCGCCAAAATCAAAAGAGCACTGGGCCAACCCTAATTTTGGGGACGTTTCCCTCTATCCTTACTCCATACATTGCAATAAGTTATGAGGCCATCGAAATTAACCAAAAAGCTTTTTCTTTATTAAATTTACAGGCAAACATTAAATTCATTTTAGTTGCATCTTTTTGATTAGCAACAACTTACAAACCCTAGAAACGTCCCCAAAGGAAAATTTGTTGAAAGCGGGCATATTGGATAGTATACTGTAGGAAAATATTTTATGATGAGGATAGCAAATTATGTTAATAGTATTAGTATTATTAACTATTAGCGCAGCAGGAGTATCGATATATGCTTTGTTGTCCAGCCGTACTCCTTCCTCAAGTAAAGAGAAACAAGGGGATGCTTTATTACAGCAGAAGCATATATTAGAGGACAGAAAGCAGCAAATTTCCCGCCTAAGAACCCACATTGATGCCCTTCAGGGAGAATTAGAAAAAGTAAAATCGCAAAATTCTGATCTGTCTGAACAATTAAAGGCAGCCGGAAAACGCGAAGCGGACTTACAGGATGCTTTGAAAAAAAGAGACGAATGGTTTAAAAAAGACGAAAACTCGATAAATAAGCTGCTTGAAGAGAAAACCAGAATAGAGAAAGAGCATAAAATCAAAGAAAAAGAGCTAACCGAAGAGTTCAGCAAAAATGTGGATTTAAACAGGCAGCTGCGCGAATTAAATTTGAAAATATCCGCTTTAGAAAACGAAGGGAAAGAAAAATTTGAAAAGATAGAACAATTGAAGCATAGGGTTCAGGCCTACAAGGAGGAATTAAAAAAACGCGACGAGCAAATCAAGAAATTAAATGATACCATTAGCCGAATGAAGAAAAAAGACGAAGAGAGCGAGTGGATCTCCAGAAAAGAGTTCAACCTGCTTAATGAAGAGTATACGCAATTGGAGGAGGAGCTTGAAGAGACAGAGAAGAAATTAAAAATAAAAGATGAAAGCATAATTGAACTTAATGACAAGCTTCATCATTTAAAAGACCATTTGGAAAAAATGTCTAAAGGCAAAGAAACCATAAGGCCATCCAAGGGGCAGGAAGAAAAAATGGAGGAGCCGCTACCCCAAGCGGAAACTCAAACCGTAGAAGCGCAGGCTAAAGAAGAAAAATTAGCCGAAAAAGAAGAGAAAGCTAAGGAAGAAAAAAAGCCAGAGCCAAGTATTGAACAGAGATTAATTGACTCACCCCCTGTTTCCGCAGAGTCAGAACTTTCTAAAGAAAAAGAAATTGCGCCCGAGCTGGCCAAAGAGCTCCAAGAAGAAAAAGAAGTTAGCCAGGAGGAGTCTGTCGAGCAGCCTGCTCAAGAAAAAAAAGTTACACAAGAGGAGCCCGAAGAAGATACTAAAGCTGAAGATATTCAACTGCCTGAGGTCAACCTGGAGGCTATGCGCAACATCGGCATCATGGCGCACATTGACGCAGGAAAGACCACGCTTACAGAGAGAATATTATTTTATACCGGCCGCACCCATAAAATCGGCGAGGTGCATGACGGCGCAGCACAAATGGACTGGATGAAACAGGAGCAGGAGCGCGGGATTACCATTACTTCTGCAGCCACAACATGTTTCTGGAAGGATGTGCGCATAAATATTATCGATACCCCCGGCCACGTAGATTTTACCGTAGAGGTGGAAAGGAGCCTGCGTGTTTTAGATGCGGCAGTTGCGGTTTTTTGCGCAGTAGGAGGAGTACAGCCGCAATCTGAGACTGTCTGGAGGCAGTCCAATAAATACAATGTCCCTAAAATTTCCTTTGTAAATAAAATGGATAGGACCGGAGCCAATTTTTTTGAAGTAGTTAATAATATAAAAGAAAGATTACAAGCCAATCCGGTAATCATGCAATTACCTTTAGGCCAGGAAACAGATTACAAGGGCATAATCGACCTTTTACAAATGAAAGCCTATATATTCAATCAGGAGTCCCAGGGTAAAGATTTTACTACCGAAGAAATTCCCGATGAATATAAAGAAAAAGCCAAAGAATACCATCATAAAATAATAGAGCAGGCAGCCGGGCTCGACGATATTTTGATGAAAAAATTCCTTGAGTCCGAAGAGAGCATCAGCAAAATGGAAATCATCCAGGCGATCCGCAAAGGCACAATCGCCAACAAAATCACTCCGGTCTTCTGCGGCTCGGCATTAAAGAATAAAGGTGTACAGCAGCTGCTGGATGCGGTAAACATGTTTTTGCCTTCGCCGCTGGATGTGGAAGCCATAAAAGGGAATAATCCCTCTAACCCCGAGGAGATTATTGAAAGGCATACAGATATAAAAGAGCCTTTGACTGCATTGGCTTTTAAAGTACAATCAGACCCGCTTATGGGCAGATTAGTTTATACCAGGATTTACTCTGGTTTTATTAAAAAAGGTTCTTACGTTCTTAATGCCACAAAAAATAAAAAAGAAAGGGTTGCCAGGCTCGTGCGTATGCATGCCAACCAGAGGGAAAATTGCGATTTTGCTCACGCCGGGGAGATAGTGGGCGTAGTGGGTTTAAATTCAGCTACAACCGGAGATACGATTTGCGCTCTGGAGCACCCAGTACTTCTTGAATCAATAAAATTTCCCACCCCCGTAGTTTCCATAAGCATTAATCCTAAGACCCGGCAGGACCAGGACAGGATGGCAAAGGGCCTGGCAAAAATTTTAGAGGAAGACCCGACCTTTTCAGTGCAGACTGACGAGGAAACAAGAGAAACAATCCTCACCGGAATGGGAGAATTGCACTTGGAAATTGTGGTAGAAAGAATCAAGGAAGAATTTAAGGTCGATGCTTCGGTAAGCCAGCCGAAAGTCGCCTATCGGGAAACAATTTTAAAGAGCGCTAGTGAAGAATACAAACACGTTAAGCAATCCGGCGGCAGGGGCCAGTATGCCCACGTAGTTTTTGATATTGCGCCTTTAGAGGCCGGAGGAGGATTTGAATTTATTAATAGCATTAGAGGAGGAGCAATACCTGCGAATTTTATTCCTGCGGTAGAAAAGGGGATAAAAGAAATAATGCAAAAAGGGGTTTACGCCGGCTATCCGGTTGTAGACGTAAGAGTAGACCTCGTAGACGGCTCATTCCATGAGGTCGATTCTTCGGACTTAGCTTTTAGGCTGGCGGCAATAGAATGTTTTAAAAAAATATTTTTAAAGTGTCAGCCGATTCTGCTTGAGCCATATATGGCTTTAGAGGTTACTACTCCCGAAGAGCACGCGAATGCGATTATCGGCTATATCTGTTCCAAAAGGGGCCGTGTTTTAAACATAGACTTCAAAGCCAAACAAAAAATTATTTCTGCAGAGGCGCCGCTTTCTGAAATGTTCGGTTACGCTACTAACCTGCGTTCCTTAAGCAGCGGCAGGGCCAGCGGGACAATGGAATTTAAAAAATATCTTCCGGTCCCAGATGCAATTACCGCCAAAATCCTGGAAGAAATAAAAAAGAAAAAAGAAGCTGAGCAGAAATAATATTCCAGAACCGGCCTTGGAAATTTCAAGATTCTGCCTCGAAAGGTTTGAAACCCTTTGATTTTTAATAAGTTAGAAGCCGATCTAGAATGCGGAGAAAAGGTGTTGACAACGGGTGCTTTCCTTTTATACTATTATTGAAATATGGCAGTAGACGAAACAAATAAGTTATAGAGAAAAATTATTTCAATGAATAATCTATCCTTTTTGCTATATATAGCAGATGCCTTAAGCAGTGCAGTGTATTTGGGCTTGATTATTTTTATATTGCACAAGGGCAAGAAATTATTACTGAATAGAATCTGCGCCCTGCTGCTTTTTTGTTTTTTTGCCTGGAGCCTTTCGGCTATTTTTACGCGTAATACCTCTGCCAGTAAGAGCAGCGTGAGTATAGCTTATAATTTTGGCTCATTCGGCTGGATCGGTTTTAGCAGCTTTTTTCTTTTATTTGCCGCGGTATTTACCAAAAAAATCAGCTTATTAAAATCTAGATATTTTTACCCGCTTATTTTTATCCCGCCTTTTTTATTTTTTTACCAGCAGTGGGCAGGCATTTTAATCGTTGATTATATCAAAGAGCCTTATGGCTGGTCTTTTGTCTGGGCGGATTCCATTTGGCCGCGCCTTTTTTATCTTTATTATGCTTTATTTATGCTGTTGGGGCTGTTTTTTATCTTCAGTTTTTGGCTAAAAAATTCCGACCCGATAAAAAAGTTGCAGTCGCGCCTGATTTTTTTAACCACTTTTCTGACCTTGATTTTAGGCTCTCTTACTAATATTGCCCTCCAGGAATTTGATATTCATTTTTTTCCTCCGATTGCAAATAATATTGTGCTTATCTGGGCGATCGGCTTAGTCTATGCGATAGCAAAATATAAGTTTTTAGTGGTTTCCGCTGATACTACTGCTGATGCCATACTTTCCTCTATTCCCGACGCGATGATTCTCTTGGACCGGGAAGGTAAAATCGCAACAGTTAATAAAGTTGCACAGGATTTATTAGGTTATAGTAAATATGAGCTAGAAAATAAACCTTTTAGCGAAATTCTTTCCGTAGGCGTAGAAGAGGGTCTGTTGAAGAGAATTCTCTCCGGAGAAAGTATCAAAGAAGCCGACCTTAAGCTTAAACATATTCGCAGTGAAGAGGTTGTGGTAAAATTTTCTTCATCGGCTTTAAATGACAGCAAAGGAAACATGTTCGGGGTGATCTGTGTAGTAACAGATTTAGCTAAGCGAAATCAGGTAAGGGCAACTTTATTAGAAAGCGAAAAAAAGTACAACCTGATTGCCGAGCATCAGAAGAACTATATTATAAGGCTGGACTTAAACCGGCGTTTTGATTTTGTCAGCCCTTCTTTATGCAAATTATTAGTTAAAAAAGAGGAAGAACTTTTAGGTAGAGATTTTTTGGTTTTTATTTACGAGAGAGATCAGGAGGCGATTTTAGAAGCAATGGAAAGGCTTAAAAGGCCTCCTTATAATGTATATATTGAGCACGAAATGATGACAAAGTATGGTGCAAGGTGGATTTGCTGGACATTCCAGTCTTTATTCGACGACAATAATAATACTACCGGGATATTGGGGGTAGGCGAAGATATTACGGAAAGAAAAAGGTCGAATGAGGCCTTAAGAGAATCCGAGAAAAAATTTCAGGACCTGACAGAAGATACAACGGATTTCATTTGGGAAGTCAATAGGAATTGGACCTATACTTTTGCTAATTCCAAAGTTAAAGACCTGCTTGGTTATGATGTCAGGGTGGTTATAGGCGAATCGCCTTTTTACTTTTTATCAGAGGAAGAGGCAGATAGGGTAGAGAATTTTCTTGAAGAGAAGGCGCGAAATAAGGAGCCATTTTATAATTTTGAGAGCGTGAATATGCACGCAGACGGATACCTAGTAGTCCTTGAAACAAGTGCAGTGCCAATTTTAGATGAAAGCGGCGTACTCAAAGGCTATCGGGGAATTTCCAGGGATGTCACCGAACGCAAAAAATTCGATGATCAGCTCTTGCACGCGGCAGAAGAATGGCGCACAGTCTTTGATTCTATCAGCGATATGGTTATATTAATCGATAAAGATTACCGGATAACCAGGATGAATATGGCTTTTGCCAATGCATTCAAAACGCACCCCAAGAAAATCGTCGGTAAATTCTGTTATAAAATGATTTACGGTGAAGATAAGGCCTGTATCGAATGCCCGCACAGGTATGTTATGGAAAGGGGCCATCCTCAGACTGCGGAATTGGATTTAACCGACAGCAAGCTGGGGATTTACGCTCAGATTAGCGCTTCACCGGTTTTCGGCAAGGCAAAGGGAGCAGTGGCTTCGGTTTGTATTATTAAGGATATTACCCAACGTAAAAACAATGAGCGGGACGCGGAATTAACGCAATTAGCAGAACTTGTTTCCGATATAACGCTTAAAATAAACGATCCCTTGATGATAATCTTAGGCCGGGCCCAGCTTTCTTTAACATCGGATATAACAGATGAAAAGTTAAAGGCTGATTTAAAGACTATTATTGAGGAAAGTGAAAGTATCAGAGAGGTAATCAGTAAATTAATTGTTTTCTCCCGGCCGCATAAGGAAGATTTTAAGGCGCTGGACGTGGCTAAGTGCGTTGAGGCGGCAATCAGCCTCCAGGAGCCAAAATTAAAGCTGGCCAATATAAACATAAAAAGAAATTTTGCTTCAGGCTTACCTATGATATTAGGCGACCAGCGGCAATTACAGGAGGTAATCATAAATCTTTTGAATAATGCACACGAGGCAATGCCTAAAGGCGGTTTGATTATCGTAGCCACCTCTTTAGACGAAAAATTTATAAAAATAGAGATTCAGGATAACGGAGAAGGGATGACAAAAGAGGTCTTAAGAAAAATTTCCCGGCCGTTCTTCAGCACTAAGGAAAAAAGTGTTGGTTTGGGTCTTTCGGCCTGCTATACTATTATCAAAGCCCATAACGGCCAGATGCATTTTGCCAGTAAGCCCGGTCAAGGCACCACCGTCACCATCCTTCTACCACCAAAATAAAATGGGGACGTTTCTAGGCTTTGTAACTACTTGTAACATATAGAGTTGCAATAATTTCTGTTTCGATATGAAAAAGAATATTCAAATACTCTTAGTCTTTTTTTTAGCATTAGGTTTGAGTTCTTGCGTAACTGCACCTATAGAGCCGCCGATGTATCCTACGCAGGAAGTTTATCCGCAGGCTCAGGTTCCTTTTGTGCGCCAGGACCTCATCCATATAGTTGCTCCCGGAGAAACAGTCTGGCGGATAAGCAAGATGTACGACGTGCAAATTAATGATATCATGCGCGCTAATAATTTGGCTAAACCACAGGATTTAACAATGGGCCAACGCCTTAAGATTCCTGACGCCGCACCATTAAGGCCGGTAATTCCTTTATTCCGTTCAAACAAATGGAAATATATCATTGTGCATCATAGCGCAACAGATGAAGGAAATGCCTTAAGTATTAATAGCGCTCATAATCAAAGAGGATGGAAAGGTATAGGCTATCATTTTATAATCGATAACGGCAGCCAAGGAAAGAAGAATGGCCATATCGAAGCTTCGCCGCGCTGGATAAAACAACTTGACGGGGCACATTGTAAAGCTAATAATATGAATTCCCGCGGGATAGGCGTATGCTTGGTGGGTAATTTCAGCAAGGAAAAAGTTACGCGCAAACAATTTGATTCACTGGTTTACCTGGTTAATGTCTTAAGAAAATATTATAAAATTCCTATCTGCAATATCATCGGCCACGGCCAGGTCCGCGGCGCCAGGACAGAATGCCCTGGTTTATACTTTCCCTGGAATAAGTTTATTACCGAACTTAAGAAATCCGGAAAATAAGCCATTCAAAGGTAATGTCAAATAAATTGTGTAAATTCTTTTAATTGCTTATCCTCCCACTTGTTATTTAAGCGCCTTAGTATCGCATAGATT
>QNCD01000017.1 GCA_003644385.1 Candidatus Omnitrophota bacterium | reverse complement strand
TTTTTTTATTTCTCTTTTTACTTTATCTACAAACGACAAAAAACCACATTTTTAAAATTTTATTTAATTTTCCGACGGAAAATCATGACAATTTTTTCATAAAAGATCGACAAAAAATCCAAAAAATACTTGACAAATAAATCATACTATGATAAAAAATTATTAAGAAAATAAAAATAAGTGAAAATTTTATATTGGTTCCGGGGGTTAAATAGTTTAAAAATGTAAATCTTAAAGGAATATGGGCTCTTAAGATGAAAGAGCCCTTTTTTGTTTCTTAGGCAAAAATTCTTATTTAAAACCGGCAAAAATGAAAAAAGTAGGCTTAACTTACGATTCAAAAGCAGATTATATATTTAAAGAGGGAGACCCTCCTGATGCTAATGCAGAATTTGACCACCCCCTTACCGTAGATTTTATTGCTGGGGCAATAGAATCCCAAGGATTTAAAGTAGAAAAAATAGGCAATGGCCGGCAACTTTTAGATAAGATAAAAGATTTAGATGTTGATATTGTGTTTAATATTTCCGAAGGTTTTTCGGGCAGGAACAGGGAATCGCAGGTACCCATAATTTTAGAGATGCACGGTATTCCCTACGTCGGTTCAGACGCGCTTACTCTGAGCTTAACCTTGGATAAAATTATGGCAAAAAAGCTTTTCATTGCCGAAGGTTTACCTACGCCTAAATTTTTTGAGGTAAAGCCTTCTGATTCGGTATTTAATCTGGATCATTTGAATTTTCCTCTTATTGTTAAACCCAGGTTTGAAGGTTCTTCTAAAGGCCTGGATGAGGCAGCGCGAGTGGGAAATATGCAGGCCCTGGGAAAGAGGGTGGATTATATCTTGAATACATATAAACAACCTGCCTTAGTAGAAGAATTTATTCGGGGAGAAGAATTCACAGTAGCGATATTGGGTAATAATGATTCTGTGCAAGTCATGCCAATAGTCCAGGTAAAAATAGAGGGCAGGCTTAAGCTCGGCGATATGTTTTATACCTTTGCACGGATTAGTTCTGATAAACTCGAATACGTATGCCCTGCCCCGATTTCAGAGGATTTAAGTAAGAAAATCTCTCAGATAGCCACCAGCGTATATAAGGCAGTGGATTGTTGTGATTTCGGCAGGGTAGATTTTAGGGTGGATGAGCAAGGCAATCCCTATGTGTTAGAAATAAATCCTCTGCCTTGTTTAGCCAAAGAAGATATATTTCCTTTAGTAGCCAAAGAGATTGGTATTACCCACGAACAGATTATAGGCAGGATACTAAATTACGCGTTAAAAAGGTATAATATAGAGAATTAAGTTATAAAAATAATTCTTTTATTGCGATAAGAAAAGGATGGCAATAAGATGAATAATCAGACCACAGTAACCGAAAACCAGAAAGCGGTACAGGAGGCCTTTACTCAAGCCCAGGCCCGCAGTATCCGCAGGTCCCTTGATTATCAACAGTTAAGCCTTTATAAAGATGTAAATCCCCTGGATTGGGAGGATTGGCATTGGCAATTAAAACATAGGATTAGGAGTAAAGACGAACTCGCCCAGGTCATAAAATTGACTTCCGAAGAAGAAGCGGGAATAAAGAAAGCCAGCGGACGGCTGTCTATGGCCATAACTCCCTACTGGGCGACATTAATCGACCAAAATGACGCAAATTGTCCTCTCAGGCGTCAAGCTGTACCGGTAATTTCTGAGTCGGTGATCGGGCCTCATGAAATGATTGACCCTTGCGCTGAAGACAGGGATTCTCCTGCTGCGCATCTTGTGCACAGGTATCCGGATAGAGTGCTCTTATTGGCTACCGAACACTGTGCCATGTATTGCCGGCATTGTACCAGGCGTAGATTAGTGGGGGAGCATCAAGAATCAAATGCTGCATCCAGATTTGATGCTGCTGTTGAATATATCAAATCAAACCGCAAGATAAGGGATGTGCTTATTTCCGGAGGAGACCCTTTCATTATGGAGGACGAAGAAATAGAGGATTTAATTAAAAGAATCAGCTCCATTTCGCACGTGGAATTCTTGAGGATAGGCACACGCACTCCGGTTACCCTGCCGCAGCGTATTACCGATAAATTGGTCACTATGCTTAAAAAATATTCTCCTCTTTGGATCAGTATTCATTTTAACCATCCCAAAGAGATTACCAAGCGTTGTAAGATTGCCTGCGATATGTTAGCCGATGCCGGTATTCCCCTGGGCAGCCAGACAGTACTTTTAAAAGGAATAAATGACCGTCCCTATATCATGAAGCGCCTGATGCATGAGCTTTTAAAGATTCGCGTGCGGCCCTATTACATTTATCAATGCGATCCGGTAAAAGGGACACAACATTTCAGGACTCCTGTGGCCGTAGGAATCAATATTATGGAGAAACTCAGGGGACACACTTCCGGCTATGCCGTCCCTGTTTACGTGGTTGACGGCCCTGGTGGAGGAGGCAAGATTCCTGTAGGGCCTAACTATATACTCTCCCAGGCTAAAGGCAAGTACGTCTTACGCAATTACAAAGGCAAGATATATACCTATCTGGAATAAGGGTCCCCTTTTTATTACTTGACTCTACCTTAGAAATTAGTTATAATTAATTTCTTGTCTTTTTTATTCTACTTCTCTAAACTGAGATCATGGCTATAGAGAACAAAAGAAATATAATTCTTTTAGGGCATGCCCAATGCGGGAAAACCACTCTTTCCGAGAGCCTGCTTTATTTTACTAAAACAACTACCCGTAAAGGCAGCGTGATGGACGGGACTACCTTAAGCGATTACAGCTTTGATGAAATAGAGCGCAAGAGTTCCATCAATTCCAGCCTGTTATTCTGCAATTATAAAGATACAGATATTCGATTGATAGACGCTCCGGGATATGCTGATTTTTTAGGAGAGGTTATTGCAGGGCTACATGCAGTAGATAGCGGGATTCTGGTTGTTGATGCAGCTTCAGGAATTGAGGTGGGTACTGAATCCGCCTGGGGGCTATTAGAAGAAAATAATTTACCCTGTTTAATATTCATAAACAAACTAGATAAAGACTCTACAGATGCTAAAAAAGTGCTTGCGGACATACAAAAGGTTCTTTCTAAAGCTGCAGTAATGATAGATTCCCCGGATTCTGCGGATTTAATGGAGGCAGTTGCCGAGAGCGACGACGCACTTTTGGAGAAATATTTAGAGAGTGGTAAGCTGTCGGAAGAAGAATTAAAATCCGGGCTTACTCAGGCGGTTATTAAACGCCGCCTCTTTCCGGTTTTAGGGGGAAGCGCTTTAAACGATAAGGGTATACCAGAATTACTTGAGGCGATTATAAAGTATCTGCCTGATCCTTCCCAGAGAAAAAATGTAACAGCTGTTGATCCAGATAATCCGGAAAATAAAAAAGAGATAATAGTAGAAGAAGATGCGCCATTCTCGGCGCTTGTTTTTAAATCAATATCCGATCCCTATGTCGGGCAACTGTCATTATTGCGGGTTTTTAGCGGAAGTTTAGCTTCCAACACCTCCTTTTATAACGTCAACAAAGAGGCGAAAGAGAGAATCGGCCAGATTTATGTTTTACAAGGCAAAGAGCAAAGGGCAGTTGATGCCGTTTCCTCGGGAGATATTGTAGCAATAGCTAAACTAAAAGAAACAAAGACTTCTGATTCGCTTTGTGACGGAAAGGAAAAATTTTTATTTGAACCGATTTCTTTCCCCGAACCGGCAATATCTGCTTCAGTGAAGCCGAAATCCCGCCAGGACGAAGAAAAGATTTCCGGGGCCCTGGCTAAACTTAGCGATGAAGACCCCACTTTTAAAGTAAGCCGCGACAGCCAGACAAAAGAATTAATAATATCAGGATTAGGGGATCTGCATTTGTCGATTATGATCGGCAGGATGAAAAAAAGGTTTAATGTTGAAGTTGAATTAGGCACTCCTAAGGTTTCCTATAAGGAGACGATTACAAGAAGTGCTAAGGTTCAAGGAAAATATAAGCGCCAATCCGGGGGCCGCGGCCAATACGGCGATGTCTGGATTGAAATTCAACCTTTGGAAAAAGGAAAGGGATTTGAGTTCGTAGATAAAATTTTCGGAGGAGCTATCCCTAAAAATTATATTCCTTCGGTTGAAAAAGGGGTAAGGCAGGCTTGCTCTGAAGGAGCTATAGCCGGTTACCCAATAGAGGATATTCAGGTTATTCTTTATGACGGCTCATACCATGAAGTAGATTCTTCGGATATGGCTTTTCAGATTGCCGGGGCAATGGCCTTACGAAAAGCTGTTGCAGAGGCAGGTCCGGTATTGCTTGAGCCGATTATGGAAGTGGAAATAGTTATCCCTGAGGAATTTCTCGGTGCGATATCCGGAGATATAAATTCCCGTCGCGGCCGCATTATGGGTATGGATATCAAAGGCAGGTCTCAGGTAGTCAGGGCCCAGGTTCCCCTGGCAGAGATGTTTACCTATGCTAATGATTTACGCTCTCTTACCGGAGGAAGAGGCGTATATACGATGCGCTATTCTCATTACGAAACAGTCCCGCATAAAATTGCTTCTAGTATTATAAGCAGATATCAGGCCAGCAAGAAAGAAGAAGCAGGGCAATGATACCCTCGCAACGCAAATAATTATGAAAATAGGTATTTTTTCTATTCCCGAGGTTAATCCAGGCAAGCGTAGCATTAAAGACGGCCGGTTGGATGAGATAAACAAATTTTCCCAAGCCAAGAAAAAGACTTATCTCCAGTTAGATTTTATCGGCGAAGAAGCTCTTTTAGAATCAGATATGATTTTGTTAAAAGAGGAATCGCGCGCTGACTTGATCCTAAAAGATTTAGAATTTGTTGAAACGCGTTTAGGCCGCGCAGAGCAGGATAATGAGAAAAAACTGCTTGAAAAATTAAAGAATATCCTGGAGAAGGAGGAATTTGTTTATAAGAGCGCGCTGACAGAAGAAGAAAAGGCGTCTATTTCTGCTTACGGCCTTATGACTAACAGGCCGACAGTTTTTTTAAAAAAAGAAGAATTAGAAGATTTAGATAATTCTTTATCTTCAGCGCTCAGAGAAAACGGTTTTATTAGTTTCTTTACCAGTAACGAGAAGGAAAGCCGCGCCTGGTTAATAAAGCAAGGCATAAGTGCCTGGGAGGCGGCAGGCCTGATACATTCTGATATTCAAAAAGGATTTATCCGCGCTGAGGTAATCAGTTTTTCCGATCTTACCCAGGCCGGCGGAATAAACCAGGCAAAGCAGGCAGGAAAGATGCGCCTGGAGCAAAAAGAATATAGAGTACAGGATGCGGATTTAATAAACTTTAGGTTTAACAAATAATTTAAACGGAGAGAAGAAGAATGGTTAAGATTAAGCGGGCGTTAATTAGCGTATCGGATAAAAGCGGTATTTTAGATTTTGCCAGGGAATTAGATAAATTTGGAGTTGAAATTCTTTCTACCGGAGGAACGGCAAAGTTGCTGCGCGAGAATAACATTGCTGTTAGAGGTGTCTCGGATTATACCGGCTTTCCCGAGATGCTTGATGGAAGAGTGAAGACCCTGCACCCTAAAATCCATGCAGGGCTATTGGCTTTGAGGGATAATCCTGAGCATATGGCCAAGCTAAAAGAGCACGCCATCGGCTTAATCGATATGGTGGTGGTAAACCTTTATCCTTTTGAAAAAACCACCCAGAAACCGGCGGTGGGCATAGAAGAGGTCATTGAGAATATTGATATCGGTGGGCCAAGCATGTTGCGTTCTGCGGCAAAGAATGCCCAGTCAGTAGCAGTAGTTTCAAATCCTGCCAGATACCCGGAGATTATTAAAGAATTAAAGGCTAACGCGGGCTCGCTTTCAGAAGATTTATTGCGCCGGCTTAGTATCGAAGTCTTTGCTTTAACCGGTCATTATGACAGCGTTATATATAATTATTTAAAAAATTATTTTAATAAAAAAAGCGATTCCCAAGATGGTTTTCCCCAAGACCTAAGTTTTAGTTTAAATAAAATTCAGGATTTACGTTATGGAGAGAATCCGCACCAAAGAGGAGCTTTTTACCGGGAGAAGGGGAAAGAGCAGGGTTTAATAAATGTAAAGCAATTACAGGGCAAAGAACTCTCTTTTAATAATATTTTAGATTTAAATAGCACCGTAGAGCTAGTCAAGGAATTTAAAAATCCAGCGGCGGTGATTACAAAGCATAATAATCCCTGCGGTGCAGCTGAGGGTAAAAATTTAGCCAAGGCATATTTAGATGCTTTAGCTTGCGATTCTCTTTCTGCATTCGGCAGCATAGTGGCTTTTAACAGAAAATTAGATTTGGCTTGCGCAAAGGCGATATTGAATAAGGGCGGGTTTGTAGAGTGTATTATCGCCCCCTCTATTGATGAAGAGGCTAAAGAATTATTTAAGCGCAAGAAAAACCTGCGTTTATTAGAACTAGAAGATATGCAAGTTATAGACGAATATGAGGTTAAGCGGATAAGCGGCGGTTTTTTGGTGCAGGATAAAGACCTAAAGACGGTTTATGTTGATAATTTAAGGGTGCTTACAAAAAAGAAACCCACAAAAAAAGAATTAGCTAGCTTGATTTTCGGCTGGAAAGTAGCGAAACACGTAAAATCCAATGCCATAGTGCTTACCAAAGGCACAGCTACCGTTGGTATAGGCGCAGGCCAGATGTCCAGGGTTGATGCGGTTATTATCGCTAAGAGAAAAGCAGGAAAGAAAAGCCGGAATTCTTGTATGGCCTCAGACGCCTTCTTCCCTAAACCCGATGCCATTGTCCAGGCTCATAAGGCAGGGGTTAAGGCTATTATCCAACCCGGAGGTTCTATTTCTGACCCGGAAGTAATCAGGATGTGCGATAAGTATAGAATTTCAATGGTAGCAACCGGATTAAGGCACTTCAAGCATTAAGTTTTAGGTGTTGGAATTTTAACCTGGCACCTAGAAGATGACCTACCCAGAGGCAATTCAATATCTAGAGTCTTTCATTAATTATGAAAAAATTCCTTTCTGGCCCTATAAACAATCTTTGAAGCTGGAGCGGATTAAGGATTTTTTAGCATCTATAAATAATCCTCAAGCCGGGCTGCGCTACATTCATGTTGCCGGCACAAAAGGAAAAGGTTCAACCTGCGCTTTTTTAGCATATATTTTAAGAGAAGCGGGTTATAAAACAGGGTTGTATACATCCCCGCATCTTTCAGATTTCAGGGAAAGGATTAGGATATTACACCCGAGATCCAAGACCCTAGACCCCAAACCAGATTTTGAGGGGATGATTTCTGAAGCTGACCTGATAGGATTAATAAAAAGATTAAAGCCGGCAATAGATAAATACAATCAGGGTTCAAAATACGGTGCGCTTTCATTTTTTGAAGTCTATACTGCTTTGGCTTACGTTTATTTTAAAGAAGAAAAAGTTGATTTTGCGGTTTTGGAAACCGGATTAGGAGGCAGGCTGGACGCTACGAATGTGGTTGAGCCTTTGACTTGCGTGATTACCCCGATTAGTTATGAGCATACAGACAAGCTGGGTGGCACCTTAAAAGAAATAGCTATGGAGAAGGCGGGGATCATTAAACGTCACAACGTCATAACGTCTCAACGTCACAAGTTAGTTGTGATTAGTGCGCCGCAGGAAGAGGAGGGGCGCAGCGTAATCAGAGAAAGATGCAAGTCTACGAATGCTAAACTTTTTGAGGTAGGTAAGGATATAACATATAAAAATAAAGGAAGGACGTTTGAGGTATCGGGTATTTCAGGAAAATATAGGGATTTCAAAATAAAATTATTGGGGGAACACCAAAAGATAAATGCAACATCGGCAGTAGCAGCGATAGAGGCATTAATGATGAACGGTATCAACATTAGAGCTAAACACATAAAGAACGGGTTTTACAACACCATTTGGCCGGGCAGGTGCGAAATCGTTTCGAAGAACCCTTTTGTGGTTTTAGACGGAGCGCAAAATGTTGCTTCAGCCAGGAGGCTGAAAGAAACAATAAAGGAGAACTTCAGATATAAAAGGATGATTCTTATATTAGGCGTGTCTAAAGATAAGGATATAAAAGGAATTTGCAATGAGCTCTACGAAATAAGCGATGAAGTTATTTTGACTAAAGCAAGTAATCCCCGCGCAGCAGACCTTCAGACCTTGGCTGGTTATTTCAATGGCAAGCCGCAGCATTTAACTAAAAATATTCAGGAAGCAAAGAATAAAGGCTTTGATTTAGCCAAAAGCGAAGACTTGATTCTAGTGTGTGGTTCTTTATTCGTAGTCGGAGAATATAGAAATGATAAAGTACGATCTTAAAGATACTATTGCGGCGATTTCCACTCCTATAGGCAGTTCAGGCATAGGAATCGTGCGCCTAAGCGGTAAGAATTCTTTAGAAATCGCCGACAGGATATTCCTATCCAAAGATAAAAAAAAGCCTTCGGATTTTAAGACTTATAGCACACATTACGGATGGATTATTTCAGGACACCACGACACCACGACACCACGACACCAGTTTAATATAAGAAAAGGCAATCCTGAAATTATTGATGAGGTGATTTTGACGGTAATGCGCGCCCCAAGATCCTATACAAAAGAGGATGTAGTAGAAATAAATTGCCACGGCGGAATAGTAGCTTTACGCAGGGTATTAGAATTAGTTTTAAGTTCTGGCTCTCGTCTGGCCTCACCCGGTGAATTTACCCAGCGCGCATTTTTAAATGGAAGGCTTGATTTGACTCAGGCAGAGGCGGTTTTAGATGTTATCCAGGCAAAAACCGATTCTGCTTTAAAGATGGGCCTAGAGCAGCTTAGAGGCTCATTATCGTCCCGGGTAAATAAAATCAGGGATTCTTTATTAAGTGTTCTTTCGATTTTGGAGGCCGACATCGATTTTCCCGAAGAAGAAATCGGTACAAAAGATATAAAAGAGGTCTCTCAGCAGTTAGGCAAAATAAATAAAGGAATAGAAGCTATTTTAGGAAATTCAAAAAAAGGCAGGTTTTTACGCGAAGGCGTAAGTGTAGTTATCTGCGGCAGGCCTAATGCAGGAAAATCCTCGCTTTTAAATACTCTGCTTAAAGAAGAGCGTTCCATTGTAACGCACCTTCCGGGGACTACCCGGGACACCATAGAGGAAATAATTGATATAAAAGGTATTCCGGTAAAACTTATGGATACCGCGGGAATTGTTAAGCCTAGGGGGTTGGCGGAAAAAAAAGCTGTAGCACGCTCAAAGAAATACATTAATTTAGCTGATTTAGTTATTTTATTATTTGACGGCAGTAAAGAATTAACCCGGGCGGATTATATTTTAATTAAATCTTTAAAAAAGAAAAAAGTCATTGCCGCCATAAATAAAATAGATTTAAAACAAAAAATTGAAAAAAAGCGTATTTCAGATAATTTTGATTGTTTAGTCGAAATTTCCGCAAAAGAAATAAAAAATATCTGTTTTTTGGAAGAGGCTATTGCGGATTTTGTTTATAGCGGTAATACGGCTGGAAGCAGCGATCCAGTATTTGTCAGTAACCTCAGGCATATCGAAGCATTAAGGCAGGCTAAAAATTATATTGCAGGAGCCAAGATTTCGTTGGATAATAAATTGCCATTGGAATTTATCGCCGAGGATTTAAAGGGAAGCCTTTTTTGCCTGGATGCGATACTAGGCAAGAGGTTCAGCGAAGATTTATTGGATAAAATATTTAAAGATTTCTGCATAGGAAAGTAAGATTCGCCATAATCTCAGAATAAGAGAGGGGGAATTATCCTTGACAATTATTGTGTCCATTAATTATTTGGAAATAACCAAGGATTAAATTCGCCCCTTATATTATGAAAAAATATAGGGCTCATTTAAGGAGTTGGAAATGGATAGAAAAAAGATTGAAAAAGCGATTAGCGATATTTTAATTGCAATCGGAGAAAATCCACGCAGAAAAGACCTTCAGAAGACCCCTAAAAGGATTTCAGAAATGTGCGAAGAAATTTTTTCAGGAATCGAAAAGGACCCGGCAAAAGAATTGGAAGTTATTTTAGACCAGAAACACGATGAGATTATTCTTTTGAAAGGGATTTCTTTATACAGCATATGCGAGCACCATCTTCTTCCTTTTGCAGGAAGAGCGCACATTGCCTATATTCCCAGCCAGGGCCGGGTTACTGGCTTGAGTAAATTAGCGCGTGTAGTAGATATTCTTTCTAAGCGGCCGCAGGTGCAAGAACGGCTTACTACTCAAATCGCAGATATCATTATGTCTAAACTTAAACCCCGCGGCTGCATGGTTGTGATTGAAGCAGAACATATGTGCATGTCTTTGCGCGGAGTGAAGAAACCGGGGACACTTACAGTTACCTCTGTTGTAAGAGGAATATTTAAGAAAAACGAGAAGACGCGCGCAGAGGCCTTATCATTAATAAAATCTACGTAAGATGGCAGTATTACTGAATTCTTTTTTGATTCTAATTGTTTTAGCCAGCTTAACAATCGGAGTTTTCTTTATGAAAAAGCCCGGCTTGGCCATTGAAATACAAAGAAGATTTTATGAGAGAATAAATTGGCGTATTGCTCCGATTTCAATGGCAAGGGAAATCCGTAATACCAGGATAATGGGTTTGTTTGTAATCATTATAACCGCCTTATGCATCTTATTGCTTTTATTGTCAGGTTGAAAGTTAAAAAATGATTAAGAAATTAAAATAAAAGTAGTATAATATACATAAGAAATGATTTTTTAGCCGCCCAAGATTATGGAAAAAAGAAAAGAAAGAAGAATAAAAGTAAACCTGCCTATAGAGATAAGTTATGGAAAATCCCCCCCCTTAACCGGCGAGACAGAAAACTTAAGCCGTTTAGGGGCCTATCTTGAAGCAGATAGAAAATTCCCCCTGGGTGTCGATATCGATATCAACATCGAAATCCCTTCCTATTCAGATAATCGTTCCTTAGCCGGAAAGGTCAATTGTAAAGGAAATGTTTTTCGCTGCAGCTTAACTAAAGATCTGGAAAACATTAAATATTACGGTATCGGCGTATTCTTTACGGAATTTTCTAAAGAAAGCGATAAGGAAAAACTTTCTAAATACATAGATTACCTTATTGAAAAAGAAGAAGAATCAATAAAAGAGGGCCTGAAGCACTGGAAGGAAAAAAGAGAATCAGCCAAGATTACTAAAAAAGAGCGTCAAGAAGAATTCCCAAAAGAAGACGCGCAACAAGAGACGCTTCGTCTTTTAAGTGAAGTTTTAAAGCGCCTGGAAGAAATTAAGCACCTGATAAAATCTTATAGCAAAAAGGAATAAAATTTCAGTTATTTTTTTCCACAGCCGTTTGAAGTAAAATTCAGTCATTCTTCTTTATTTTCGACTTTTCCGAGCTATAATCCACCCTTTGCCATAAGCGCAAATAATAAAAATTTAATAACACATTGAAGAAGAGGTTAGAAATGAAATCATATACAGAATACTTAAATTTTAATACCGGGGAAAGAACTGAATTTATAAATATTACTCCTAAGGTAAAACAAGCCGTAGAAAAAAGCAGGGTAAAGGAAGGCTTATGTCTGGTAAACGCAATGCACATTACTGCGAGTGTCTTTATTAATGATGACGAGGAAGGCCTGCATGCGGATTTTCAGGGCTGGCTGGAAAAGTTAGCTCCTTATATTCCCGAAAAATACCGCCACAACCTTACCGGAGAGGATAATGCCGATGCGCACCTTAAAAGGACGATTTTAGGAAGGGAAGTGGTGGTTGCAATTACAGGAGGAAAACTCGACTTTGGCCCTTGGGAGCAGATCTTTTACGGAGAATTTGACGGAAGGCGCAGGAAGCGGGTATTGATAAAAGTGATCGGAGATTAAATATTGATTAAAAATAAGAAGTTGCCTTTAATTTTTATTAAAGGTAAGAAATTTCCCTATTTATTCTTATTTTCGGTTGGCCTTTTGATTTATTTAAACTCCTTTTTTAATTATTTCCTTTGGGATGATGAACTATTAATAGTAAAAAACGGCTACATAAGAAGCTGGACTAACATATTCAAGGTTTTTCTTGTTGATATATTTCACTGGACAAATAAAAGTAATTTTTACCGCCCCCTGTTTACCCTTTCTCTGATGTTTGATTATTCTTTCTGGCGGCTGGAGGCCTTTGGTTACCATCTGACTAATTTTTTCCTGCATTTATCCAACTCCTTCCTTATTTTTTATCTTTTAAGGTTCCTTAGGCAAAATAAGCGCATCTCACTAATAACAGCACTTTTATTCCTGGTTCATCCTGTACATACCGAAGCAGTGACTTATATTTCGGGTAGGGCTGATCCGCTTGCCGTTTTGTTTTCTCTGCTAACTTTTTTATTTTTTATAAAAAGCCTTTCTCCGGAAAGAATAAAATATATATTTTTTTATTTTCTCTCTCTTTTTTTTTACACCTGCGCTCTTCTTTCGAAAGAAATAGCATTGGCATTACCTCTTTTTTTGCTTACTTATGACTTTCTTTTTTCCCCTCCGCGAAAAAATCTACTTTCTATCTTAAAAAAACTCTATAAGCATTTGGCTTTTTTACTTATTACGCTAGCTTACATAGGCTTAAGAATAAATCTTTTTGGTTTTGCATCCAAAGGGGCAGTGCCATATAGCTTGCCTCTGAGAGTTATAAATCTGCCTCATGTTTATGCTTTTTATATTTACATACTTATTCTTCCTTTTAATTTGAGGGTAGAAAGATTTTTGCCTTTAATTGAAAAGATGGATGCCGGCTTCTTCTTGTATGCCTTTCTCCTGATAGCAGTAATATTTTGGGCAGCAAAGAGTTATCGCAGATCAAAGCTTATTTTTTTCTTTTCCCTCTGGTTTTTTATCAATATTTTTATAGTGGCAAATATAGTCATGCCCTTAAATGCCGTTGTTGCCGAGCACTGGTCCTATTTGGCTTCAATCGGGTTTTTTTACATTGCGGCTTGCGGGTTTGATAAATTCTTAAGGCCTAGATTTGTATTTTTAAAATGGGCGCCCACTTTAAAGTTCAGAAGATCGCTTTTTGTTATAATAGTAACTACTCTTTGCCTGCTTACAATTTCCAGAAATTTTCAATGGAAAAGCCCGGTCATATTTTTTGAATCTACCTTAAGGGCTTCGGAAGGTCAATTCAGCATAAGAGATACCAGGGTGCGTTATAATCTTGCTAATGCATATGCTTCGAGAGGAGATTTAGATAAAGCCATTCAAGAGTTCAAGAGGGTTTTAGAGGAGAGGCCGGATATAACAAGGGTTTATTATAGCCTGGGTTTAACCTATGCCAGAAAAGGCCTATACGAAGAGGCAGAAAATAAGCTTTTAAAGACTATAGAATTAGATCCGGGATATTTACAAGCTTACTACACTTTGGGCAGCCTTTATTTAAAGCAAGGGGATCGGCAAAAAGCAAAGCTGGTTTGGAAAAAGGCGCTTGAAATCGAGCCTCGATTTCCGCGCGAGAAAGAGCTTCTAGAACAGCTAAAAGTACTCAAGAGCAGAATAAGCAGTCAAACAATCGAAGAAGAGGGAATTTTATTCAAAAACGATTAAATTCTTGACAGGAAAAAGATTTTATCTTACTATAAATGATAAAGTTATGAATTAAGAGAGGTCAATATGCCGGAAAAAGCCAAAATAGGTGAAATTTTAATTTCTGCAGGCCTGATTAACAAAGAGCAGCTCGATGAAGCTTTAAAAGAACAGAAGGAAAAGGGCGGCTATGTAGGCCAGATCCTCATAAATAAAGGCTTAGTTACACAGGCAGAGTTTTCCGCGGCTCTTAAAAAATGGCATCCTGACTTTGCAAGGCAGGACAGTTTAGCCGAGATGCTGGTTAAGGAGAATATAATTACTCAGGATCAGCTCAATAAGGCTGTTGCTAAAAGCAATGTTTCAAAACAGCCTTTAAGCGAAGTCTTGGTTGATTTTGGGTTTATTACCGAGGAGGCGATTACCAGGGCTCTATCCAAATTTCTCAATATCCCCTATATTAAACTTACGGATTATACGCTTACCGAAGAGATAACCCATTCTTTACCCGAGAGTATTGTCAGGCGCAACAAGCTGATACCGGTAAAATTAGAGAAAGATACATTGTATATCGCAATGGCTGACCCTTTAAATTTGGCCGCTTTAGAAGAAGTCAAGCTTACCACAAATTTTCAAATCAGGCAAATGGTCGCCGCACCCAAGGAAATCGCCCAGGCAATTGAGCAGCACTTTAATATTCAGCAGACAGCTAAAAAAATTTTGATGGATATACGCACTGAGGGTGCTGAGGCAGAAGATGAATTATTGTTTAAAGAAGGAGAAATAAAAGATAAAAGGGAGCCGGCGATCAGCCGGCTGGTAGATACTATAATTAATGGAGGGATCACTGCCCGGGCTTCGGATATCCATTTTGAGCCTCAGTATCCCGAGATGCGGCTGCGTTACCGTATCGACGGGGTATTGCACGATATTATGACTATTCCCAAGACAATAGAATCTGCGGTTATTTCGCGGATAAAGATTTTGGCGGACATGGATATTACCGAACACCGCCGGCCGCAGGACGGCCATATTACCATGAGTATTGATAGCAAGAACTATGATTTAAGGGTTGCATCCTTTGCTACGGTAGGTGGGGAGAAGATAGTAGTCAGGATACTTGATAAAAACAGCATGCTTTTCGGGCTCAACGAACTTGGCTTTTCTAACCAGGGATTAGATATATTTAATTCCTTGATTTCCAAAAACTACGGAATCATATTAGTTACCGGTCCTACAGGCAGCGGGAAAACTACTACTCTCTATGCGGCAATTAATCAGATGGATAAAATGACTAAAAATATTGTTACAATAGAGGATCCCGTAGAATACAGATTAGAAGGTATTAATCAGGCCCAGGTCAACCCTCTTGCGGGGGTTACTTTTGCCACGGGGCTGCGTTCGATTTTACGCCAGGACCCGGATATCATCATGGTCGGAGAAATTAGAGATTTAGAGACCGCGCAGATTGCGGTACACGCGGCTTTAACCGGCCACCTTGTTTTTAGTACTTTGCATACCAATGATGCGCCTTCAGCAATAGCTCGCCTTATCGACATGGGAATTGACCCTTTCTTGATTTCTTCTTCTTTAATCGGAGTAATCGCGCAGAGGTTAGTGCGTATTGTTTGCCCTGAATGTATAGAAGAATACAGGCCTGATGATTCTGTTTTGCATGATATAGGTCTTGAGAGGACCCAGGAAAAAGATTATACTTTTGTCAGGGGAAAAGGTTGCCAGTATTGCATTAATACCGGATATCGCGGACGCAACGGCGTATTTGAGATAATGAGCGTAACCGATTCCATCAGAGATATGATTATCAACCGCCAGCCGGCAAATAAAATTAAGGGAGTTGCGATAAAAGAGGGCATGACTACTTTGCGCCAGAGCGCGATCCAGAAGGTAATTGAAGGTCTTTCTACCATTAAAGAGATCGAGAGGGTTATTTTCGTACAGGAATAAGTTTTGCAGATGGCGAAGAAAATCAATTTTGCTTTTTTAAAGAAATCAGTTTTAAAAAAGCAAAATATATCCGTTTTTTTTAATAGGGTAAGCAGGCCAGAGCTGGCAATGTTTACTCATCAGTTTGCCGCAATGATTGACGCAGGCCTTCCTCTTACCAAAAGCCTTTCGGTGATCTTGAATGAGGTAGAGAATATAAAGTTAAAACAGGTACTTGCCCGCATAATATATGATATTAAAAGCGGCGTCAGCCTTTCCGACGCCTTTGCTAAGCACCCAAAAATATTTTCTTATTTTTTTATCAATATGATAAAATCCGGCGAGGCCGCCGGGATACTGCCGTCGGTTTTAAAAAGGCTGGCGCAGCATCTGGATAAGGAGCAGGAGCTCAGGCAGAAGGTCTCTTCTGCTTTCGCATATCCGGTAGTAGTAAGTTTTGTAGCTGCAGCAGTGGTTTTTTTTCTGCTTATTTTCATTATCCCGGTTTTTAAAAATGTATATAAGAGCCTTAGAATCAGCTTGCCTTTGCCAACATTATTTCTTATTAATATGAGCAGTTTTATGGTAAAATACTGGTGGATTTTACTATTATTGCTGGTTGCCTCTTTTTTTATCTTCAAAAAAATTTCGAAAAGAAAAAAAGTGATTTTTTTTATAGACCATTTTAAGCTTTTTATGCCGGTTTTTGGCAAAATTAACCGTAAGATTGCCACAGCGCGTTTTACGCGTACCCTGGCTTCGATGATTGCAGGAGGCGTACCGCTAATCGTATCTTTGGACGTAAGCAAGGAAGCGGTTAATAATAGGGTTGCTTTAGCTGTTATCAGGGCGCTGAAGAACAATGTGAGTAAAGGGGGAAGACTAAGCGAGATTTTAGAAAAACAGAACATATTCCCTCCTTTGGCAGTACAAATGATTTCTACCGGAGAAGAGTCTGGGACACTGGATAAAATGTTGAATAAAACCGCTGATTTTTTGGATGAGGAGATTGATGTTAACCTGAGAAGGTTAGTAATAAAGCTGGAGCCGTCTTTAACTTTTTTCCTGGCGGCGCTGGTCGGATATATCGCCATTTCTATTTATCTGCCGATGTTTGATATAATCCGCGGCCTTTCAGCAAAATAAAAGGAGGTTTAATGGCATTTAATAAGATAAGAGCTTTTACTTTGATAGAGGTACTTTTGGTAATCATCATCGTGGGCATTCTGGCAGCGATTGTTATTCCGCGTATATTTTATAATGCGGCTAAAGCCAGGCAGGAAGCTTGCCGGGCTAATATTAGAGCAATAAATGCGCTTACAGAGCTTTGGCATCTAAATACCGGCACCTGGCCGAATACTGATTTAAGCGATATCTTTGCTAGCGACGATTATTTCCCAGAGGATACAGTATACTGTCCGGTTGGAGACTTTGGGGATACTAGGCACAGCGTAGATTATGTCCTAGACGATACAACACACCGTGTTGATACCGCGCAGCATCCTTACGATCCTAACTTGTAGTTTAGCTTAAGTAAGAAGGAGCGCGGGAATTTTATTTTATAGTTTTAACACTTAGAAGGAGGTGATTCAGGGTGTTGCAAAGAAAAGCTTTTACATTAGTTGAGGTGCTTTTGGTAATCATCATCGTGGGTATTCTGGCAGCGATTGTTATTCCGAGAATTTTCTACAATGCGGACCTAGCGAGAAAAGAAGCTTGTCGCGCCAATCAGTCGGCAATAAATGCGCAGGCAGAACTCTGGTATTTAAATACCGGTAGCTGGCCGTCTCCTGATTTAAGCGATATCTTCGCCAGCGACGATTATTTTCCAGAAGGAACAATTACTTGTCCTGTTTATGCGTCTGATCCTACAGCACATAGTGAAAGTTACGTTTTAGGTGCCAATCATAGGGTTGACGCAACTAAGCATCCTTATTAGCTGTAGCATTGGTTTATAGTATCCTTATTTTTAGTGGCAGAGGCAGTTCTTTTTTTCTCTGCCACTGTCTTTATTTTTTGATTAATGCTTAAGGATAGAGGTATTTTTTCTTATACCAGCGTAGAGCTTCTTTTAGTAATTATCTTAATAGGCGTATGGGTGGCAGTTGTTTTGCCTCGTTTTAACGGCGGAGATTTGTTTAAAAAGGCAAAATTAAAAACGGCGGCCTATAATATTGTTTCTGACATCAGGTTTGTTCGCAATCTAGCGATTACTAACGCCAAGACGTATATTATAGATTTTGATTTTGTTCAGAACGAATACAGAATTTATAAAGAGAGCGTTGCTGCAGAGAATCAAGTAGAAGAAACTAGAATAATTCCCGAAGTGGTAAGTTGTTCGGGAGAGAACCAGTTGAATTTTTCCTCTTTAGGCAGCGTAAGTTTTGCTGCGGATGGGGTAATAAATTTAACTTCCGGTAGAGGCCAATATAGAATTATGGTTATTCACGCAACCGGTAGCGCATATATAGAGAATTTATAGGCACTTATATGGAAAGAAATTTATTAGCTGAGAGTGGCTTTACTTTTTTAGAGGTTTTATTTACGGTGGTAATTATTGCTCTGGGTCTTGTGGCGATAATTAATTGGGTGCCGTTAGCGGTCAGCGCGAAAATAAAAGCAGAACAAAAATCTACAGCAATTTTTCTGGCACAAGGCAAGATTGAAGACATAAAAAGAGAAGCTGCAGCAAACTGGACAAACTTTAACGAAGTTAACCCGCAAAGCTGGAGTGCACCTTATGACAGCTATAGATGGACTGCTAGTGATGATTTAGCATCAAACCTTAAGACAATCAGCGTGAGTGTCTGGCATATAGAGGATGCGGATAATAAAGTCAAATTAGATACGAAAATTGCGCTCAGGTGAGTATATAATCGCAAGAAATAATAGCAGGGGAGTAACTTTAATAGAAATTTTGCTGGTAGTTACTCTTTCCGCTCTTTTGATGGCCGGCATAATTCCTTTTATCCGTTCGGTTAATGATGTATGGGGAATAGGTTCGAGTAAAACCGAGGTTTTGCAGAACGGCCGGATTGCTTTAGAGGCAATCACCCGTTATATTCGGCAGTCAGCGCGTATCCTCACTATTCCCGGTTCAAACGGAAATTATGTCAAATTACGCGATCCCGACGATAATTATAACATTATTTTTTATCACAATGTTACGGGCTCGCCTTATTATATCGGAGCAAGCGGGGTAATAAAAGATAATGATTTAGTGATGCGTAGCGATGAATCGGGGGCATACACGGATAGCCTACTTGCTTCTTCGCTTGAGAATTTTAATATAATTTTTTTACAAGAAGACGGCTCTTTGGCAACCCAGGCAAACGAAGTAAAAACCTGTAAAATCGAGATGCAGCTTAGCGACGCTCAAGGATTAAGCGCAGGCGAATTAGATCTTGAGGGAATAGTTACCTTGCGAAAGGAACCCAGAATACTAGTGCCGATATGGGCAATAACCAGTGCAGGCATCGCTCCATCGAATGACAGGCTTAAGGAATTCTCCGGTGATATAGAAGTAACGGGTTTTCGAATAGACAATATTAGTTACGATTCTTCTGACTGCTTGTCTGTGAATTTAGCCGACGGCTCCTGCTGGGTGGCGGATACGGTTAATGACAGAGTAGTACATATCTCGGCAAGCGCAGAGATATTAGATGTGATAACTGGATTTAATAAGCCTGATGCGGTTTCTGTCGATGAAATTCACAATACGGTCTGGGTGGCAGATACAGGCGCAAACTTAGTAAAGCGGTTGAGGTGGGGTGGTTCAGGTTGGGTAATTGATGAGTTCTCACAGAAATTTAAGAGCCCTTCTTCCGTATCTGTAAATCCTAATGAGTCAGGTAGTGAGGTTTGTTGGGTAGCCGATACTGCGAACAATCGTATAGTTAAGCTTTCTTCAGCCGGACAGATTTTAGTAGATGCTGTTAGAAAGCCTTGGAATTTTAGCCGCCCGCGCTCTGTTTCTGTAAATAGGAACACCGGCGTATGCTGGGTAGCAGATACGCAAAATAATAGAGTGGTAAGCCTTCAGCCCAATGGTAATCTCGGTGATACCTACCGCGGCTTTAAACGTCCGCGTTCTGTCTCTGTAAATAAAACAAATGGTGAATGTTGGGTAGCGGACAGTGAGAATGACAGCGTGAAAAAAATTACTTCCAGCGGCAGTATTTTAGAGTTTAGGGGGTTCAGTTGGCCCCAATCCGTATCAGTTAATTTCTTAACCGGAAACTGCTGGGTAGCGGATTACGGGAACAATCAGATAGTACGGCTTAATGCAGAAGGGGATGAAGAATTCCGCATTGGTAATTTTAGTAGCCCTGTTGCCGTTGCAACTCGTCCGTAAGCGCTATTTTATAATATGGCATTGAAAAAAGTCAAAGACCCTAAAAATAAAAAAGGCGTAGCTTTTATCTTAGCGCTTTTCATCCTGGTACTGGTTTCTATTTTAGTAGTCGCCTTTATAGATTTGGTGACTAGCGACCTAAGGATTACTAATAATCATTTGGCCAGGCTTAAAGCAATTTATATTGCTGATGCCGGTATTGAATATGCTGTTTCACAGCTCAGGGTTGACCGCAACTGGTCTGTTAATTCAGAAGAGACACTTTTTCCTGCGGGATCAACAAGCTCTTATAGCGTAACATATCCAAAGGCCGGTACGTTGCGGACTATTTTTTGCCAGGGGAATTTAAATAATAATGAGTTTGTGGCGACAATAGAAGCCAAAGTCAGTATCCAGGGCTCTGGCAGCCCTTATGATATAAAGATTGTAAACTGGAAAGAGATATAAGAATATCTTATGCTTAAAGAAGGCGAAAGCGTATTAGGGTTACATATTACCCAGCAGGGCATTAAAATAGCTGAGCTTAAAAAATCTGCTGCGGCAATAGAGTTAACTGCCGCTGAGACTATTTCTTTATTGACTGAAGCCACAAAGGACGAAGGTTTTTTTATTGAGCCAAAATACGAAGCTGCGGCATTAACCGGATTTCTTAAGAGCCGCGGCATTTCAAGTAAAAAGGCAGTGTTTGTGCTTGACTCCCCCCACATAGTTACCCGCTTAATCAGGCTCCCCTTTATTTCCAAAGACGACATGCGTTACACCCTTGAGAACGAAGTCAACCAGTACGCTGATTTTAAAAATAAAGAAAAAATCATAGATTTTTCCAGGATTGAAGAAATAAGCGAGGAGGGAGTAAAAAAAGTAAATGTTCTCTTTGCTGCGGTTTTAAAGAAGACAATAGATTATTTTATTGCCTTGGCAGAGATTGCCAACCTTGAATTGCTCGGGGTAGAGTGCGGTAATCTTGCGGTCATACGCGCGCTTAACGAGGTAAATTTAAAATCTGAAGTCCTTGCCCCCGTAATGTTGATTATAATCAATATGCATGATGCGCAACTTTGCGTTTTAAAGGGAAATAGATTGCGTTTTGTGCACGATATCAAGATAGAGACAGAGAAAATATCCGGCCCCGGGAAAGAAGATTTTATTAATAAGCTGATAATAGCCATTAGGCTGGCTTTAAATTATTATGAAATGTCGGGCTTAGGAGGAGAAAACATTTTAAAAATCGTTGTCAATTCCAATGTTGAAGCGGCTAAGGATATGGATAAGGAATTGACGAGCAGGCTATTAGGTTTGTCTATAGAAAAGGCGAGCCCCCTGGGAAGGTTGAGGATAGATAATAATAAATTTTCGGAAGAAAAGCTAAGGAGTATCAGCATAACCCATGCCGAGGTGATTGGCGCCGCCTTAAAAGCCGAAGATCCCCAGACATACCCATTAGGCCTAAATCTGATTTCTCCTGAGAAACGTAAAAGTATGCGTTTGAAAAAGGAACTACCTGTTTATGCTGCGTTTCTTGGAGTACTTTTGCTTTGTTACCTAGCAGCCTGGGTTATTTTTAGTATAAATATCTGGTCTCTTAAAAAAGATTTGTCTAAAATTAACCAGCAGTTGGAAGATACCGAAGTTTCTTTAGATAAGTTTATTTCCGAATTATCCATTCAGGATATAACCGAAGATAAATTGAGAGAAGGAGCTTTTTTAATCGCTAAGATTGATGCAAGTAGACCTTTTCTCTGGTCTGAGTTAATCGCCGAAATTATGAATTCCGTACAGGATGAAGTGTGGTTATCGGCCATAAATGCAGATGTCAGGGGAGATATTATTACTGTACAGGGGTATGCTTTATCAGAGAAATTGATATTTGATTATGTAAACATATTAAGTAATTATAGACATTTTGAATCTGTGAATTTGGTTTCCTCGCAAACTCAAGGGGCTTTTTTGCGCTTTTTAATAAAATGCAAATTAAAAAAATAATAAATTTTGTTTCGAATTTTTTAAGTAAGACTCCCCTGGGCCTGATTCCCAGGGAGAGGATTGTTATCGGAGCCCTCTTATTGTTAGGCACAGCCTTGCTCCTGCATCAGTCTTTACTAGGCAGGAAAATTCAGAAATTGAAAAGCGTCAAGATGGAAGTCGGTTCTCAGAAGAAATTGCTCCAGCAAAAACAAAATATTTCCCAAAACCCCGGAATTTTACTGAAACAGATTAAAGAGATAGAAAGACAATATAATCAGTTAAAAGAAAAATTTATTAATGAGCAGGATCTGTCTGATTTTTTTGACACTGTAAGGCAGGATGTTAAAAGGACAAATAATAAACTCATCTCTTTGGAGTTACAATCTTTGCGTCCGTTGAATCAGGAAGAACTCTCTGACAAAGGAATGCAAGGCCTGAGGTACCACCAGATTTTGCCTTTTACAATAACTTTAGAAGGAGATTACGTCGGAACATTATTGTTTATGCACAATCTTGAAGAACAACCTTGCTTATTGGAGCTTAATAACTTCAAAATAAATTCCGACAGCAAGAATCCGGCGCAGGTCCTTTTGGAAATGAACTTTAATTTATATGTCACTAAATAGCATTTTTTTTAAAATGAGTAAACAGGCGCCTAGCTATTTCTATTCTATATTGTTTTTGCTCATATTAGTTGCCTGCGGCTGTCAGAAGAAAGAAAGAAAACCAGCCGAGATCGCTGTTAAAGGATTCAGCGCTTTAGAAAAAGAATCATTTGAGTTAGCAACAGGAAAAGAAGAAAGTAAAAAAAGATTCGATATTCTTATCAACAAGCTGGATCAAAGAAATCCTTTCAGCAGAGAACACGAAGGCATTTATAGGTTAAAAACTAAAATCGAAAACTTGCAGTTGGGAGGAATATTTTATGACGGTCAAAAACCTATGGCGATTATAAATGACCAAATTGTGGGAGAAGGAGATATTATAGAAGATAAACAGGTTTTAAGGATTACGCAAAAAGAAGTTATTCTTAACGACCTAAAAGAAGCTAATATTTATAAATTAGAAGTTATCAAATAATTATTATTTTAGGGGAGGAGAGTTAGGCATGGCTATTGATAAAGAGAGAAGAAAGTTTATCAGATTAAATCTGGATAAACCGATTAAAGTCGAAGTGAAGAGTGTCCCCTTAAAAGTTTCATTCGGCTCCCTACTAGCTTCTGGAGCGCTTGGTAAGAATATAAGCATAGGAGGAGGTTTACTTATAGAATTAGCCATAAAAAGCGAAGCTGAAATCGGAAAATTTCTTTACGGCAAGAAAAAGCTTTCTTTAAGAATAAATATTCCGGGCATGAGTAGTATCAGAGCAAAGGGAAGAGTGGTATGGCTTAAAAAAATGGAAAAACAGAGCAATCTTTATAGGGCAGGAATTTCCTTCGATAATATCAATGAAATAACCCGGGAGAAGCTTATACACGCGATGATAGATTTATGTTTTAGGCAGGAGTGCGATATTTAGAAAAGAAGAGTTAAGAATAATTAAGTTGTAGGATTAATAATGAATTCAGAATTTTTATCGCGGGCGATTATTTTCGGGGAGGTTATTACTGCCGTATCTTTCTTTTTTGTTCTGACTAAAGCTTTTAAGAGAGACGATTTAAAACAGGCAGAAGAGGAGCTTCTGGAGGAAGAAACCACAGAAGAGCCGCCTGAGAATGAAACCGCTTCTATCACACAGGAAGAGCCGGAATTTAAAAAAACATTAGACGCACTGCGTGCCAAAGATGAGGAGTTTGATAAATTTCGTGCGCATACACAGGCTATTGAGACTGCTCTTAAAAGAAAAACCGATGATTTGCAAAGCAAAGATCAGGAATTAGAGAAACTGCGCCAGGAGGTCAAAGCAATAGAAAGCCAACTCAAAGATAAAAACAGCAGCCTTATCGCCCTAGAAAAAGACAATAAAGAACTCAGCGCTCAACTTAAAGATGCGCATGCCAAAAAGCTAGGGGCGGCAGAAATAGAAAAAGAGATCAACGTCCTTAGAG
>QNCD01000016.1 GCA_003644385.1 Candidatus Omnitrophota bacterium | reverse complement strand
CAAAAACGAACGCAGCCTTAACCTCTGGATATTCGGGCTTATAAAACATATAAACTTAAACCCAATTCAACAACCTAAGAGGTATACTTCAAAGCAAAAGTGCGAAATAATGCTTGCTTAGCTGGAATGATTTTTACCTTGACAGGAGAGGGTTTAAATGCTATTATTATAAAAATAGAGATACCTTTAAACTGGCTCTTGAGAAGCCGGTAAGGTGTAAAATGAATAATATTAAAGTAACAAAATCTATGAACCCAACTGTAAAGCATGCAGTTGGGTTTTTTATTGAGGTAGGAAAGGCTAACAGATGAGAGAAAAAGCAAAAATTTTAGATAAGGATACTATCGCGCGCAGCTTGATGCGCATGGCCCATGAAATTTTAGAGAAAAATAAGGGCACCCAAAACCTCTGCTTAATCGGTATCAGAAACCGCGGGGTGTATTTGGCCAGCCGTCTGGCAGGATGCATGGAGAAGATAGAAAACAGAAGAGTGGCTGTGGGAACTCTGGATATTACTTTATACCGCGATGACCTTACCCTGATTGCCGCGCAGCCGGTAGTGCATAAGACAGAAATAGGTTTTGATATCTCTGATAAAATAGTAGTCCTGGTTGATGATGTCTTGTACAGCGGCAGAACTGTGCGCTCTGCTTTAGATGCGCTCATAGATTTTGGCCGGCCTAGATCAATACAATTGGCAGTATTGGTAGACCGGGGGCACAGGGAGTTACCGGTGCGCGCGGATTTTGTAGGGAAAAATATTCCTACTTCCAAGAAAGAGATGATAGAGGTGCGCTTAGTCGAATCCGATGGTAAAGACGAGGTAGTAATTATGGAGAAAGATTAAGATGAGCGGGTTGTGGACAAAAAAAGACCTACTCGGCCTAGAAGATTTATCTAAGGATGAGCTGGAATTAATTTTATCTACGGCAGAATCTTTTAAAGAAGTTTCCACCAGGGAGATAAAAAAAGTTCCGGCTTTGCGCGGGAAAACAGTTTTAAATTTATTTTACGAGCCCTCCACCCGCACCAGGGTTTCCTTTGAGGTGGCAGCCAAAAGATTATCCGCGGACGTAATTAATATTGCCGCCGAAACCTCAAGCGTGCGTAAGGGCGAAACCTTAATTGATACGGGCAGGAATTTAGAGGCGCTCAAAGCCGATATCATTGTGGTGCGGCATAATGCTTCAGGGGCAGCGGCGATCTTAGCGCGCCATGTCAATATAAGCGTAGTCAATGCCGGAGACGGTTGGCATGAGCATCCTACGCAGGCGCTCTTGGATATTTTTACGCTTAAAGAAAAATTAGGAAGAATCGACGGGATTAAGGTAAGCATTGTCGGCGATATAGCTCATTCTCGTGTGGCGCGTTCAAACATCTGGGGGCTTACCAAGCTGGGGGCCCAGGTTATGGTTTGCGCTCCGGAATTACTGATCCCGCCGGCAATAGAAAAAATGGGAGCTCGGGTTACCCACGATATCGATGAAGCCTTATGTAATGCAGATGCAGTTAATATTTTACGCATGCAGTTTGAGCGCGATGAAAAAGGCGCATTTCCCAATAAACAGGAATATTTTAAAAGATTCGGGATAACCGAAGAGAGGCTGAAGAAAAACAATAAAAATATTATAATTATGCACCCCGGGCCGATTAACCGGGGGATAGAAATCTCAAGCGAAATCGCGGATTGTAAGAATTCTGTAATATTGGAACAAGTGACTAACGGCATAGCAGTGAGAATGGCTGTACTCTTTCTGGTGTCAGGAGTCCAGGAGAAAAAAGATGAAGCTACTGATTAAAAACGGCAGGGCAATTGATCCGGCCAATAATCTGGATGATATATCAGATCTTCTTATTGAAGAAGGCAAGATTGTCCGGGTAGCTAAAAATATTAAAAACAATGCCAGCAGGATTATTGACGCTACGGGAAAGATTGTTATGCCCGGTTTAGTAGATATGCACGTTCATTTAAGAGAGCCTGGCAGGGAAGACGAAGAGACTATTTTAAGCGGTACGCTTGCCGCTGCAAAAGGAGGGGTGACTACTGTTTTAGCTATGCCCAATACGCAGCCGGCAATAGACTCTGCTTGTAATGCCGAGGCGCTAAGAGAGATTATTAAGAAAAATGCAAAAGTTGGGGTGTTTATTGTTGGGGCGATTACTAAAGGGCGCCTGGGAAGGGCGCTGTCCGATATAAAAGGGCTAACACTTGCGGGGGTTGTAGCGATTTCCGATGACGGAGCTTCTGTAGATGATGAGAAATTATTCAGCCAGGCCCTAAAGCAGGCGCGGCGGAATAAACTGTTGACAATTTGTCATTGTGAGGATAAATCTCTTTCGCTGCAAGGAGTAGTGAATCTGGGTTATGCTTCAACGCGAATGGGGTTACGCGGGATATCCGCTGCTTCGGAATATAAAAGAGTGGAAAGAGATATCCGGCTTGCTGATAAGGCCAAGGCGCATGTACATATTGCACATGTGAGCTGCCGCGAATCGGTAGAGATGATTGCTCAGGCCAAGAAAAAAGGTATATCGGTAACCGCAGAGACAGCGCCGCACTATTTCGCCCTAAACGAGGAGGCAGCCTTTACTTATGATACGAACATGAAAGTGAACCCTCCTTTAAGAAGCAGAGAGGATATGCTTTATTTGCGACAAGCCCTGGAAGAGGGGGCAATAGAGGTGATCGCTTCGGATCACGCACCTCATATTGAAAGCGAAAAATATATTGAGTTTGAGCGAGCGGCATTTGGCACTACAGGCCTGGAAACAGAGTTAGCCGTGGGGATTACAGAGCTGGTGAAGCCCGGAATTTTAGAATGGGGGGATTTAGTTAACAAAATGTCATTTAATCCAGCGAAGATTTTAGGTCTAAGAGGCAAGGGTACTTTAAGCCCGGGTAGCGATGCAGATATTATTGTTGTATCGCCCGATAAAGAATGGACCGTGGAGAGGAATAATTTTGTTTCTCAGTCCAAGAATTGCGCTTTTCTAGGGCGGAAGCTTAACGGCGTAGTGGAGCATACTATCTACGCCGGAGAAATTGTTTTTGTCCGCGAAGATAAGCCTAACGCTTAGAAACAGGCGCTGCTTGAGGCAGTGGGTGGCGGATGAAGTTTCTCCTGACCAAAGAATTAGGAAGATTAGCTAGGTGGTTGAGGATATTAGGTTTTGACAGCGAATATTTTAACCAGGAGAGAGCCGGCGCTTTAATTATAAAAGCGTTAAGAGAAAGTCGGATAATTATTACCCGAAATCATAAACTACCCCAGGCCAGAGGCATTAAGACAGTCTTACTAAGAAATGAAAAAATTCACGAACAGCTTATTGAGACTTTGGGAGAGCTGCATATAAAAGCAGATAAAGAGCGGATGTTTAGCCGCTGTATCATTTGCAATCATGAGCTAGAAGAAGTAAGTAAAAAAAGCGTCAGAGATAAAGTCCCCGAATATGTTTTTAAGACCCAGGAAAATTTTGTTACCTGCCCGCGCTGCAATAGGATATATTGGCAGGGAACGCACTGGGGTAATGTTAACACTACGTTAGAAAAATTAAAGCTATCGCAAGAGATATGAAATTTATAGCTGATTTTCATATACATTCGAAATATAGCCGCGCTACCAGCAAGGATATGGATATTAAACATATCGCGGAGTGGGCGAGATTAAAAGGGATTACCTTGATGGGCACAGGAGATTTCACCCACCATCTTTGGCTGGAAGAGATTAAGAATAGCGTGGAAGATTTAGGCAACGGCTTGTTTAAGTTTCAGGGTATTTACTTTATGTTAACTGCAGAAATCAGCAGCATCTATTCTAAAAACGGCAGGGGTTACCGCATACACAATGTGATTTGCAGCCCTTCTTTAAAAACTACTGATAAGATAAATGATGTGTTGGCCCGATACGGCAATATTGCCAGCGACGGCCGTCCTATCTTAGGGATGGATGCCGAGGAGATAGCGCGGATTGTTTTTGATATTGACGAAAACTGCATGGTGATCCCCGCCCATATCTGGACACCATGGTTTTCTTTGTTCGGCTCGATGTCGGGTTTTGACAGAATCGAGGATTGCTTCGGAAAACAAACCTCTAAAATATTCGCGCTTGAAACCGGGCTCTCCAGCGACCCGGCAATGAATTGGCGTTTAAGCTGCCTGGACAGGTTTTCTTTAGTCTCTAATAGTGATTCACACTCTCCTTCGAGGATCGGCAGGGAAGGCAATGTTTTTGATTGCGAACTCGATTATACAACTATCCGTGAAACCTTGAAAACTAAAGACAGAAAAAGGTTTTTACATACTATAGAATTTTTCCCGGAAGAGGGCAAATATCATTTTGACGGCCACCGGCTCTGTAATTTAAGGCTTTCTCCGCAAGAAACGAGGCAGCATCACGGTAAGTGTCCTAAATGCGGCAAGAAGATTACTGTCGGGGTAATGAATAGAATAGAGCAGTTAGCTGATAGGCCAGCGGGTGTAGTGCCGCCTAACAGCATACCTTATAAAAGCCTTATTCCTTTAGATGAAATTATTGCCGAGGCAAAGGGTGTGGGTAAGGGATCTATGGCTGTGGCTAGAGATTATCAGGGTATTGTGGCGAAATTCGGCCCAGAATTAACTATTTTATTAGATGTGCCGGAAGGCGATTTAGTAAAAGGCCTGCCGGACCGGGTAGCAGAAGGGATATTAAGGGTGCGCCAGGGAAAGGTTAACATACAGGCGGGTTTCGACGGAGAGTACGGCAAAATTTCTATTTTTGACCAAGAAGAAGGGGGTTCTCAGGGCGAAGAACAACTCAGCCTCTTTTAATGCTCAAGACAGCCCCCAGGTCGCTTATAATAAAAGAGTTAACATAATTAACAGAGTATTGATATAAAAGTGGATTTATGAAAAGCATTATTGTTTATTATTCCCACAGTGGACATACCAGAAAAGTAGCGCATATTTTGTTAGAATATTTAAGAGAGAAGTCTGATGTTGAGCTTTTAGAGCTGCGCGCCCAGGATGAATCTGATTCGTTTTTTGGCCAGGCAAAACGCGCATTTCTAAAAAAACGCGCTAAGCTGGAAAGAGTTAACTTTGACCTTGCAGGCTACGATTTAGTCTGTTTAGGCAGCCCGGTATGGGCTTTTGGGCCGGCACCGGCGATGAATACCTACTTAGATAAATGTTTTGGTTTAGAAAATAAGGAAATAATTTTATTTACTACTTTTGGCAGCGGCACAGGTAATCAGAGTTGCTTAAATTATATGCAGGGGGTTTTGAGTAAAAAGGGTGTAAAGAATTTTAACAGATTTTCTACCCAGCAGTTTCAAGCGGATAATAAGGATAAGGTTCTTTTGACTATTAAGCAGGCTTTGCGCCTGTAGCGCAATGGATAGCGCAATGGCCTCCGGAGCCATGTGTGGCCGTTCGAATCGGCCCAGGCGCATGAATTTACTAGCTATTACAGGCCAGAAAATTCCTCCTGAGCACCTCTAAATTTCATGAAGGTGCCAGGGGCGGGAGATAAGATTATGAGAAAGAAAATCGTAGGTGTTATTGGTGGACATAACTGCTCAAAAGAGGTGGAGCAATTAGCCCAAAATTTAGGCAAAAAACTGGCTCAAGTGGTTCCAATTCTTGTTTGTGGAGGGTTAAGTGGAACGATGGAGGCGGTTTGTTCTGGCTTTAAAGCCAATGGCGGCCTTACTATTGGGATTATTCCAGGTTATGACAAAAAAGATGCTAATCCTTATGTAGATATAATAATACCCACAGGGATAGGCTTAGCCAGGAATGTCCTGGTAGTTAAGAGTGCTGACATAGTAGTAGCGCTTTCTGGTCAAGCAGGAACGCTTTCAGAGATTGCCTACTGTTTGCAGTTCGGCATACCCGTGTTTAGTTTGAGTTCATGGGATATACCGGGTGTAATCAAGGCCAAAACAACAGAAGAAGTAATTATAAGAATAAAGGAGATTATTAATCAGAATAAGGAGTAATGCATGAGAGCAGTCTTAGTGCTAGAAGATGGAAGGGTTTTCCCGGGCAGGGGTCTGGGGGTAGAAGGAGAAAGAATAGGCGAACTATTCTTTAATACTGCGGTAGTAGGTTATCAGGAGATGCTCACTGACCCGGCTAATGCTGGCAAGATTTTAGTACTGACTTATCCTTTAATCGGCAATTATGGTTGCGCGGCAAAATTCAATGAATCTAAACAGGCCTGGCCATTCGGATTTGTGATTAAAGAAAATTCACGCATATATTCTAATTGGCAGGCTAAAGAAAGCCTTGCTGATTTTGTCAAAAAACAAAAAATACTAACTATTCAGGGGGTAGATACGCGCACTCTCGCAGTACATTTAAGACAAAAAGGCCAGATGTTAGGAGTTGTTTCTACTTTGAACTTTGAGCCAAAAGGGTTGATAGAGAAAATAAAGGCATTTCGCAAGAACCAGAGCGCAAGTTTTTTGCCCGCGATTTCGGCTCATAAGCCAGAGCATTTAACAAAAAGAAGGTCAGGCGCTAAGAAAATAGGCATTCTGGATTTAGGAATTACTAAGAGCATAATTAGGCAGCTAGAGGCGCTGGGCCTGGCAATAATTGTGCTTCCTTATAACTTCCCGCCTAAGGAGATTCTGCGCTTGAAGTTACATGGCTTGATAGTTTCGTCAGGCCCGGAAGAGGATCCAGGGTTAAGGGAGGTAGTTGAAAACGTGGGAGACTTAATCGCAAAAATGCCTATGCTAGGCATCTCAACCGGTCATCAGGTAATCTCCCGTGCACTGGGGGGGAAATTAGCGAAGATGAAGCTTGGCCATCACGGAGTAAATTTACCGATATATAATCCTGCTTCTTATAAGGGCGCGATCACAGTCCAGAATCATTCCTGGGTAGTAGATGCTGACTCTTTGGCTAAAATAAAGAATATAAAAATCACCGCCTATAATTTAAATGACCGCAGCATAGAAGAAATAGAAAGTAAGAAACTTAAAATTATCGGCACCCAATATATACCGGCCAGCCCCGGGTTTAACGAGATTAATAGCACATTGAAAAACTTTGTAAAATATTTAAAAAGGAGTAGCTGATGCCACGGCGCAAAGACATCAAAAAAGTTTTAATGATTGGTTCTGGTCCGATTATTATCGGCCAGGCTTGTGAATTTGATTATTCGGGTTCTCAGGCCTGCAAGGCCCTTAGAGAAGAGGGTTATTTTACTATACTGGTTAATTCTAACCCGGCGACAATTATGACTGACCCGGGCATGGCCGATGTTACTTATATAGAGCCCTTGTCGGTGGAGATGGTAACAAAGATTATTGCCAAGGAGCGGCCGGATGCAGTGCTGCCGACTTTGGGCGGGCAAACCGGATTGAACCTGACATTTTTTTTAATGAAAGAAGGAGTTTTAAAAAAATACAGCGTTGAGTCTATCGGCGCTTCGGTAGAAGCGATATCTTGTGCTGAAGACCGTCAACTTTTTAAAAAGGCAATGCAGGAGATCGGGGTAGGCGTTCCTAAAAGCGGAATCGCAGATTCGCTTGAAGAAGGAATGAAAATCGGATTAAACATAGGTTTTCCTTTAATTCTGCGCCCTGCTTATTGCCTTGGAGGCAGCGGCGGCGCAACCGCATATAATAAGGAGGAATTAGAGGCTTTTCTCAATAAAGGGTTGGAGACCAGCCCCGTACATCAGGTATTGGTAGAACAGTCAGTGTTAGGCTGGAAAGAGATTGAGTTTGAGGTAATCCGTGATTGCGCAGATAACGTAATTATGATTACCTCTATGGAGAATGTTGACCCTATGGGGGTGCATACTGGAGACAGTATAGTGGTAGCCCCGGCGCAGACCTTAACCGCAGAGGAATACAATAATTTTGTTAACCTTTCTAAGAGAATTATCAGGCGGGTTGGCGTTTCAGGCGGGGGAGCAAATATACAGTTCGGCCAAAACCCGGCAAACGGAGAGATTGTAATTATTGAAGTTAACCCTAGGCTCTCCCGTTCATCAGCCCTAGCTTCCAAAGCAACCGGTTTTCCCATTGCCAGGGTAGCGACTAAATTAGCAGTAGGCTTAACCCTTCCTGAAGTTATGAATCAGATTACCGGAAGGACCACCTCTTTCTTTGAGCCGACCGTTGATTATTGCGTTTTTAAGGTTTGCAGATTTACTTTTGAGAAGTTTGCCAAAACCGAAAGGCTGCTTAACACCTCAATGAAAGCTGTGGGAGAAGCGATGTCCATCGGCAGAAATTTTAAGGAATCTTTCCAGAAAGGCTTGCGTTCTATAGAGATTTCCCGTTACGGATTCGGCGCAGACGGTAAAGATAAAATCAGCGACGCTGCGCTTAAGAAAGCCAATGCCGGATTGTTAAAATTAATTAAAGATAAAATCCGCATCCCAAACGATGAAAGGATGTTTTACATTAGATACGCCCTAAAAGCGGGCTTATCAATAGAGGAGATCCACCGGCTCTCTAAAATAGATTGCTGGTTTTTGGATAATATGCAGCAGCTTGTTGAGTTGGAAGAGGAGATAAAAAAATACAGAAACAAAAAAGATAATGATGCTCTTGAAATACCTGTGGATTTGCTTTTGCAGGCGAAAAAAGACGGGTTTTCAGATCGGCAGCTCGCTTTTTTGTTAAACGCTAAAGAAAATAAAGTCAGGGAGTTTCGTAACAAAAATAATATTAAGGCCGCCTATAAACTTGTAGATACCTGCGCAGGCGAGTTTCACGCCAAGCAGCCTTATTTTTATTCCACTTATGAAACAGCCCAGGAGGCGAGAGTGAGCAAAAATAAAAAAGTAGTAATTTTAGGAGGAGGTCCTAACCGCATCGGCCAGGGGATTGAATTTGACTACTGCTGTTGTCATGCTGCTTACGCGCTGAAAGAGGCAGGTTATGAGAGCATTATGATAAATTGTAATCCGGAAACAGTTTCTACCGATTATGATACTTCTGACAGGCTTTATTTTGAGCCCCTTACCTTGGAAGACATACTTAATATTATTGAGTTGGAAAAGCCAGTAGGGGTAATTGTACAATTCGGAGGCCAGACGCCTTTAAATCTGGCGGTGCCGCTAAGAAAGGCGGGCGTAAATTTACTCGGTACAAGTGCTGATAGCATTGATATTGCCGAAGATCGCAAGCGCTTTAAGCAGATACTGCATAAATTAGACCTTTTGCAGCCGGCCAACGGCACTGCTTTTACTTTTACTGAGGCAAAGGCAGTTGCTGCAGAAATTGGATATCCGGTTTTAGTCAGGCCTTCTTATGTGCTTGGCGGCAGAGCGATGGAAATTGTTTACGACGAGGCAACATTAGAAAAATTTATCAGCGAGGCAGCAGAAGTTTCAGGTGAGCACCCGGTGCTAATAGATAAATTTCTTGAAGACGCCATCGAAGTAGATGTGGACCTGATCGGCGACGGAGAAACCTATGTTATAGGAGGGATGCTGGAACACATTGAAGAAGCAGGAATACATTCCGGAGATTCGGCTATGGCTATTCCTGCGCATACCTTATCAGAAGAATTATTAAACAAGGTAAGAGAAGCAACTTATAAGATGGCCGGAGAACTCAAAGTCATCGGTTTAATGAATGTGCAGTATGCGATTAAAGATGAGCAGGTTTATATTTTAGAAGTTAACCCCCGTGCCTCCAGGACCGTCCCCTTTGTTTCTAAAACAATCGGTATCCCCCTGGCAAAGCTGGCAACCAGAGTTATGTTGGGGGCGAAATTAAAGGATTTAAAGTTTACTCAAGAGATAGTCCCCAAGCATGTGGCAGTAAAAGAATCAGTATTTCCTTTTAACCGCTTTCCCGGAGTAGACATTATTCTGGGCCCTGAAATGAAATCTACTGGAGAAGTAATGGGCCTGGATGTGGATTTTGGCCGGGCATACATTAAAAGTCAGCTAGCCGCCGGGCAAAAATTGCCGCGCCAAGGGAATGTTTTTATTTCTGTAAGAGATAAGGATAAGAATGCTGTGATTCCTATTGCCAGAAAGCTGGTTGATTTAGGGTTTCGTATTTATGCCACTTCCGGCACGGCAGAGATATTGAAGAAAAGCCGCATAGGGGTTAAGGTTCTTCCTAAGATTGCCGAGGGAAGGCCCAATGTGCTTGATTTAATGAAGGACGGCAAGGTTCAACTAGTAATCAATACGCCTTCAGGCAGGATCCCGCGACAGGATGAAATTAAAATCCGCTCCCAGGTAGTCATATATAATATCCCTTATACCACCACTATTTCTGCTGCCCAGGCTACAGTCAGCGGAATAGAGGTGCTTTTGAAAAAAGATCTGGACGTAAAGGCGCTTCAACAGTATCATAAGAAAGCCGCCAGCTCGCAAAGCCGCCAGGTCACCAGGAATGGAAAGAATAAACCTAAAAACAGGTAGTCGGGTTGAGTTAATTGATATCACCGCAAAGGTCCAGGCCGCCATTACAAAAAGTAAGGCTAAAGACGGGGTCTGCTTTATTTTTTGCCCCCATACCACCGCCGGCTTGACTATCAATGAAAATGCCGATCCCTCAGTCAGGCGCGATATTATTGATAGCTTAAATGAAATCGTACCAGCGCATGCCAGATATGCGCATGCCGAAGGCAATGCTGATAGCCACATAAAATCTTCTCTTTTTGGCCCGTCGCTTTCTGTTTTTATTGAAAACGGCGCACTCGTCCTGGGAACATGGCAGGGGATATATTTTTGCGAAAGCGACGGCCCGCGCTCAAGAGAGGTGTGGATAAAGACACTCTAAAGCCATGCCGGAATTACCTGAAGTAGAAACCATAAAAAGGGAGTTAGAAAAAGCCGTATTAGGTAAAAGTATTTCCGAGGTTTGCATACTCCATCCAAAAGTAATCCGTTATCCTGACCCCCAAGAATTTAAAAAAGGCATTAAGGGCTCAAGGATTAAAAATATTTTACGTAAAGCCAAAGTTTTGATTTTAGAATTATCTGGCGGTAAATCACTAGTTATCCATTTAAAAATGGCCGGCCAATTGATTTATCCGGCGCATAGCAAAACAGGGAGGGTGAGCTTTATTTTTTCAGACGGCACAGTACTAGATTTCAGAGACCAGAGGCTCTTTGCCGAATTAAGGCTTGTGGATGATTGGCGCTCTTTAAAATTTATTCAAGGGTTAGGCCCGGAACCATTTCAAATAAGTTTAGTACGATTTAAAGAAATGCTTAGCAACAAAAAAACTAGAATAAAGCCGCTTTTAATGGACCAGGCTTTTATTTCCGGAATAGGTAATCTATATGCCGCAGAAGCACTCTTCAGGGCAAAGATTGATCCTCGCAGACCTGCCTCTTCACTTGCCGGGCAAGAAAAAGAGAGGCTTTTTAAAGCAATAAGAGAGATTTTAAAAAAAGCAATCGAACATAAAGGCTCTTCGGTTGACCAATATGTAAAGATATCCGGAGAGCCGGGTAATTATGTAAGGTATCATAAGGTGTATGACCGTAAAGATAAGCCCTGTGCGGTATGTAAAACCCTAATAAAAAGAATCGTCCTAGGCGGCAGAGGGACCTATTTTTGTCCCAGGTGCCAAAAATAATTTTTTAAAATATGTTTCAAGCTAAAGCAAAAGTAATTAAAAATATTGCAGTTACGCAAAAATGTTATAAAATAGTACTACTTTGTCATGCTTTAAGTAAAGGCGCTCAGCCCGGTCAGTTTCTGATGGTAAAAGTAGATAATGGCAGCGAGGTCTTATTGAGAAGGCCTTTTGGCATTCATGCGGCCAATGGGCGCAGCGCAGAAATTCTTTACGAAGTGGTTGGTAGAGGTACCGAAATACTTACGCGTAAGAAACCAGGAGAGTACCTAGATATAATCGGGCCACTTGGTAAAGGCTTCTCGATTTTAGATCCTCGATCCTCGATCCTCGTAGCAGGGGGTATCGGAGTTGCGCCGTTATTATTCTTGGCAGAAGAAATAGTCGCAAGATTACCTGTTTGCCGGACGGGCAGGGACGGGCAGGCAGGGCAAAGTCGCAAAGTCACAAGCAAGCCTTTGGTTTTGATTGGCGCAAAGACAAAAAAACAGATTCTTTGCGAAAAAGAATTTAAGAAATCGGGCTGCGAAGTAGAAATATCTACTGACGATGGCTCAAAGGGATTTAAGGGCAAGGTAAGCGAGCTGTTAAAGCGCGAGTTGTCAACTGTCAACTGTCAGCAGTCAGCGATATACGCTTGCGGGCCAAAGCCCATGCTACAAGAAATCGGCAGGATTGCTAAAAAATATAAAATACCGGCTCAGATTTCTCTGGAAGAGCATATGGCCTGCGGGATCGGGGCATGTCTGGGCTGTGTAGTAAAAACAAAACAAGGATTAAAAAGGGTCTGTAAAGAAGGGCCGGTTTTTTCTGCAGAAGAAATTATTTGGTAACAGAAAGGAGTAGACAATGGCGTCTAGCAAACCTTTTGTATCTATTATCATCCCTGTAAGAAACTTCGAGCGCACAATCGAAAAAAGCTTCGAATATTTACTTAACGTAGATTACCCGCGCGATAGATGGGAATGGGTGATTGCCGACGGAGGCTCATCAGATAAGACCGTAGAGATTATCAAAAACTGGCAAAAGAAATACCCGTTTATTAAATTAGTGGAAATTCCCAACTGCCCCTCTCCGGGTTTTGCGCGTAATAAAGCCCTGGAAGTGGTAAAGGGGGATTTTTTGTTTTTTACTGATGCGGATTGCGCGCCTTGCCGCGATTGGATTAACGAGATGCTTAAACATTTCGAAAATGACCCCAAAATTGCCGCGGTAGGAGGGGAGGTTTTTACTTTAAAAGTAGACCCGGATAACCTGGTAGAGGCCTGGTGTCAGCATTTCAGGTTTAACATGGTTTCTCCCCGCTATGGCTTTATTGAAGAGGGCTATTATCCTGATTTTCCTGACCAGCCCAAGCCTTGTGATATCGCCGGCCACAAAGCTTATTTTTTCGGAACCTGCAATGTTGCTTACCGAAGGTCAGCGATGAAAGAAATCGGGGCTAAATTCTGGGATTTGCCTACAGGCGAAGACATGAATTTAAGTTATGAGCACAGAAGCAAGGGGTATAAATTTTATTTTGCCCCCAAAGCCAAGGTTGACCATATGCACCGCGCCGATATTAAGGCCTTGCGTAAAGTCTGGGTTACTTATGGCCAGGCACACCTGCCCTTAATTAATAAATACGTAAAGAAGAGAGGCCTGCAGGTGATCCTGCAGTTTTTAAAAGGCGCCCCCTCTTTTATGCTTCCTTTTCCGCTAAGAGGCTTTGTCTATTTGGGCAACTTTCACCTGATGCACTTTTTCGCTTTGCTTTTTTTAATCGGATTGACCTTAAGCTTTATTCTCGGCGGACTAGGAATTAGATTATTTACGCTTATTACGTTGTTGCTGGCGATTTATTTCGGCTATCAATTTGTAAAATGGAATTTCGGCATGGAGCCAAAGTCTAAATTCTGGTTCTGGTGTAAGATGAAATATTTGACCAACCTTAGTTTTATTCAGGGAGGGTTAAAGGATTTTAAGAATTATAAGATTCTTTGCGTGGAGCCCAGCTTTTGAGTTTAATGACAAATGACAGAATTCCAATGACAAAATAAATCCAAATGACAAGTACCAAAACAAAATTTTGTCATTTGTTATTTCTCATTCAATTGTTATTTGAACTTTGTCATTTGAATTTAAGGGGGAAATTATGAATTACCTATTATATATTTTATTAGGTCTAACCGCCGGTATCTGTAGCGGAATTTTCGGCATAGGCGGAGGCACGATATTAATCCCGGCTTTGGTATTTTTATTCGGCCTGACGCAGCACCAGGCACAGGGTACAACTTTGGCGATTATGGTCCCTCCGATCGGGCTTTTAGCGGCGTTGCGTTATTATTATAGCGGAAATGTTAAATTAGGTATGGCAGGTTTTATTTGTTTAGGCTTTTTTATCGGCGGACTTATAGGAGCGCATTTGATTCAAAATGTAGGTGACCTAGCTTTAAAAAGGGTATTCGGAATATTTTTGGCAATTATTGCGGTGAGGATGATAATAGGTAAATAAAGTTAGGGACGGTTTTGAGGGCAAAGCAAAACCGTCCTTTAAGGGACACTTTTAGATTGAGCCAAGAACCGTCCCTATAATAAAAATGGCGGGTTTAATTATTAATATAGGTAAATTTAAGTTAAAGAATCCTGTAATGATGGCTTCCGGCACCTTTGGCTATGCCGAAGAATTTAAGGACTTTATAGATTTAAGAAAAATAGGAGCAGTTGTCACTAAGACCATAACCTTAAAACCCCGCCAGGGCAATCTCATGCCGCGTACCTGCGAGACCCCGCAAGGTATGCTTAATTCTATAGGTCTGGAGAATCCGGGGATAGAAAGCTTTATCCGCGACAAGCTACCCATATTAAAGAAAATCAGGGTACCGTTAATAGTGAGTATTGCTTCCGAAGGCAATGCGCAGGAATTTATAGCACTGGCCAGGCGGTTAGATAAATTTAAGGAAGTTGCGGCAGTAGAGTTGAATATATCCTGTCCGAACATAAAGATCAATAGATCACCAAGTCACCAGGCCACCAGGCCACAAAATCAGAAATTAATCGCACAAGATCCGCGGGCAACTTATAATTTAGTAAGAGCAGCGCGTAAGAATACAAAAAAAGTTTTAATTACAAAACTTACTCCCAATGTCACCGATATAGTAGAAATCGCTAGGGCAGCTAAGGAGGCAGGTAGCGATGCTGTCTCCTTGATTAATACTTTAAATGCCATGAGCATAGATGTTGATACGCGCAAGTCCAAGATTGCCGCGATTACTGCAGGTTTAAGCGGTCCGGCAATCAGGCCGGTAGCAATAAGAATGGTCTGGGAGGTTTATCGAAAAGTTAAAATTCCAATTGTTGGGATAGGCGGGATAGTTGATACCCATTCGGCATTAGAATTTTTTATTGCTGGAGCAAGCGCTATTGCAGTGGGCACAGGAAATTTTATTAACCCCAAGGCAAGTATTGAGATAATCGATGGAATTAAAAAATACTTAATCAGAAATAAAATCAGAAGTATAAAAAATATTGTAGGGTCCTTAAAAATATGAAAGGATTGCCAAGTCACCAAGTCACCAAGTCACCAGAGATAATTCTGGCTTTAGATGTTAATAATTTAGCCAGGGCAAAGTATTTTGTTAATAAGCTTTACCCAAAGATAAAGATCTTCAAGGTAGGATTAGAGCTTTTTACTGCTTGCGGGCCGAAAATTATTGACTTTATTCAGAAGAAAGGGGCTGGAGTATTTTTAGATTTGAAATTCCACGATATTCCCAACACAATGGCTGCGGCAGCTAAAAAAGCGCTCCAATATAAAGTAGCCATGCTCACCGTACATACTTTAGCCGGCCCGGAGGCCTTAAAAGCAGTAGTTAGGGTTTGCTCTGGCAGCAAGACTAAGGTGCTGGGGGTAACTATTTTAACCAGTATTTGTGCGCATTTTTTAAAAGATCTGCAGATTAAGCGGAGTTTAGGCGAAGAAGTTTTATATCTTGCAAAAATGGCTAGGCGATGCGGCTTAGACGGTGTAGTTTGTTCGCCGGATGAGACAAAAGCAATCAGAGGGGCTCTAGGGAAGAATTTTCTCATTGTCACTCCTGGAATAAGACCCCAGTTTACAGCAGCAGGTGACCAGAAGAGAATTGCTACCCCAGCTCTAGCAACAAAAGCAGGAAGTAATTTCTTAGTCATCGGCAGGCCGGTATTAGAAGCCAAAGATCCTTTATTCATACTCCAAAAAATAGTAGATTCTATCCGTCAGATAAAGTAAAAGGTTTGAATTTATAGGTTAGTTAGCATATAATAATCATTTTAGGGACAGGAGAAAATATGGCAGAGGAAATTAAAGAATTAATCGCAAAAATTCAGCAGGAGGGAATTCAGGCTGCTGAAGACAAGGCTAGGGAAATAGAGGCAAAGGCCCGCGCCCAAGCTGAAGAATTGCTTAAACAAGCTAAATCCCAGGCAGAAAAGATTGTTAATGACGCTAAGTCAGAGGCTTTAAAAACAGAGGAAAGCACCAAGACTTTGTTAAAACAAGCAGGCAGGGATTTGATTCTCAGCTTAAAAGAAGAAATCAATACTTTATTGAAAAAACTTATTGTAGGCGCCAGCCGTGAAGCGCTGAAGCCGCAGGAAACGGTAAAATTAATAGCCTCTTTGGTGAAGAATTGCCGCGAGAAAGATAAAGAAAACGTCACGGTTACAGTGGGGAAGGCGGATTTAGAAAAAATTGAAGCCGGCCTATTAAGCGAGCTGGGTAGGGAAATAAAAAGAGGAATCAGCCTTAAAGGAAGAGACGATATTTCAACCGGCTTTATAATCAGTTTTGATTCCGGAAAATCCCACTTTGATTTTACTGACCAGGCAATCGCAGAATATATTGGTTCATACCTTAAGCCGAAATTAAAAGAAATTTTAGAATAATATGCCGAATTTTTATACTTATTTAATTGCTAGCTTGCCGATGCTGCATTTCGGTGCAACCCCACCCTTTTCTTTTAATAAATTTATTGAGATTTGCCAGGATAAAATTGCGCAGGACGATACAGAAATTCTTAAATTAACTGCGCAAAGTTATGCCTATAGCGGTAACCAGGCAACATTAAAAGAATGGCGCGATTTTGAAACTGCGCTAAGAAATGAGCTGGTGAAAATCCGCGCTGGCCGCAGGCATATTGATCCGGCGAAATATTTGCGCGGCGAAGGATATGTCGAGCCTATTATCAGCCGCATAGCTCTGAATGCATGCCGCAATCCTTCCGTGCTCGATCAAGAAAAGTCGCTGGATCTTCAGCGTTGGCGTAAATTAGATGAATTAGAGGCTGGGCATTATTTCGACTCGGACTTTCTTATTGTCTATGCTTTGAAATTACAAATAATGGAACGCTGGGAAAAAATAAAAAGAGCAGACGCTTTTAAATTGATAGAAGGAGTAATAAGTTAGTATGGCGGCAAAGAGAAAAGGCAAGATTGTTAAGATAAGCGGTAATATGGTTATGATTGAAAGCAACGAATTTATAGTGCAAAACGAAGTTGCTTTTATAATAAATGGCCAGGAGCGCCTTAAATGCGAAGTGATCAGGATAAGGGGCAACCGCGCAGAGACGCAGGTTTTTGAAAGCACTGCCGGCCTGAAAATAGGAACAGAGGTTGAGTTTACCGAAGAGCTTCTTTCGGTTGAGCTTGGACCGGGTTTGTTAGGCCAAATATTTGACGGATTACAGAATCCTTTGCCTGCTGTTGCCGAGGAATGCGGATTCTTTTTAAAGCGCGGAGTTTATTTAAAAGCGCTGGCTGATGATGCAGAATGGGATTTCAGCCCAGAAAAAAAACCCGGCGATAAGGTGCGCGCCGGAGAAGTATTAGGTATTGTGCCGGAGAAGATTTTTCAACATGCGATTATGGTTCCTTTTGGCCTGAAAGGAGCATTTGAGGTTACAGATATTGTCGACCCCGGCAAATACAATCTGAAAACCGTGATTGCCAAACTAAAAGATGTTGATGGAAAAACGCAGGAAGTATTTCTTAAGCAGACCTGGCCGATTAAAATCCCCATTACTGCATATGCTGAAAAGTTAAAACCCCAGGAGCCTCTGGTTACTAAGATACGCATTATAGATTCACTCTTTCCAGTAGCCCGTGGAGGCACTTACTGTATTCCCGGTCCGTTTGGTTCAGGCAAAACAGTTCTGCAGCAATTAACTAGCCGCCATGCCGAGGTAGATATCGTGATTATTGCTGCCTGTGGCGAGCGAGCAGGCGAGGCAGTAGAAACCTTAAAGACCTTTCCGGAATTAATTGATCCCAAAACTAACAAGCCTTTGCTTGACCGCACTGTGATTGTGGTCAATACCAGTTCCATGCCAGTAGCCTCCAGAGAATCCGGGGTTTACACCGCGGTGACTATTGCTGAATATTACCGCCAGATGGGATTAAATGTTTTGTTATTAGCTGACTCTACTTCTAGATGGGCGCAGGCAATGCGTGAGATGTCCGGTAGGTTAGAAGAGATTCCCGGCGAAGAGGCTTTTCCAGCCTATCTTGAATCCCGCATCGCTTCTTTTTATGAGCGCGCAGGAGCAGTGAAATTATATAATGGAAAATTAGGCTCAGTCACTATAGGAGGGACAGTCAGCCCAGCCGGAGGGAATTTCGACGAACCAGTAACCCAGGCTACCTTAAAAGTAGTCGGTGTCTTTCACGGCCTCTCCAGGCAGCGTTCGGATGCCCGCTGCTATCCGGCCATTGACCCTTTAATCAGCTGGAGCAAATACAAAAGCTTTGTGGAAGACAAACAGGTCAAAAGAGGCCATGAAATTCTGCGTAAGTCTCAGGAAATTGCCCAGATGATGAAAGTTATCGGAGAGGAGGGAACTTCTTTAGACGACTTCATTGATTATTTGAAGGGGGAATTATTTGATTTTGTTTATTTACAGCAGAACGCCTATGATCCGGTTGATGAGGCGACTTCCGCAGAGCGGCAGAAATACCTTTTTAATTTTATTTATAAAAATATTCTGGAAGCAAGCTTCAAATTTTCAGGGAAAGATCAGGCCAGGATTTTCTTTCAGCGCTTAAGGCAGCTCTTCCGCGGCTGGAATTCTAGTCCCTGGCAGTCGCAGGAATTTAAAGATGCAGAAAAAGAAATCTCTTCTACAATAGAAGAAGGATTAGCTGCTCGGGAGAAGACAGGTGCATAAAATTTATACCAATATCAGCCAGATAGCCGGAGACGTAATTACGGTAGAAGCTGAGGGCGTTGGATACGCTGATATCGCCCAGGTTAATACCAGCCGCGGAGTATCACTGGCTCAGGTGATCAAACTCGATAACGAAAAAGTATCTTTACAGGTTTTTGCCGGCAGCCGCGGAATTTCCACTGGTGATAAAGTAAGATTCCTGGGCCATCCGATGCGCGTCTCAAGCGGCGAAGAGCTGCTCGGACGTATTTTTAACGGAAGCGGGCAGCCTTTAGATAAAGGGCCTGCGTTATCGCAAAATTTGATTGATATTGCCGGCCCGCCGGTTAATCCAGTAAAAAGAGTTATTCCCAGCAAAATGGTGCATACAGGTATTCCCATGATAGATATTTTTAATTCCCTAGTAGAGTCGCAGAAGTTACCTATATTTTCAATTGCCGGAGAACCTTACAATGATTTATTAGCCAGGATTGCTATACAGGCAGAAGTAGATATCATTATTTTAGGCGGAATGGGTTTAAAGCATGATGACTATCTGTTTTTTAGGGATGCGCTTTCTGAGCGTGGGGCACTTGGACGTTCAATATTCTTCATGCATACAGCAGCAGACCCTACCGTAGAATGCCTTTTGGTGCCGGATATCAGCCTGGCAGTAGCAGAAGATTTTGCGCTTAAGGGAAAACGGGTTTTGGTGCTGCTTTCAGATATGACTAATTTCTGTGATGCCCTGAAAGAAATCTCCATTATTATGGGACAGGTGCCTTCCAACCGCGGTTATCCCGGGGATATTTACACGCAGTTAGCTTCGCGCTATGAAAAGGCAGTTGATTTTGATACTGCCGGCTCTATTACTATCCTGGCAGTAACCACCATGCCTGGCGACGATGTAACGCATCCGATCCCGGATAATACCGGCTACATAACTGAAGGCCAGTTTTATCTTAAAAACGGCGTGATTGAGCCTTTTGGTTCATTGAGTAGGCTTAAGCAGCAGGTAAATGGAAAGACCCGTCCAGACCACCGCACGATTATGGATACGATGATTCAATTATTTGCCGATTACCGCGAGAGCTTAGAAAAACAATCTATGGGCTTTAAGACAAGCGCCTGGGATAATAAACTGCTTAAATACGGCAGGCTTTTTGAAAAAAAGATGATGTCGCTAGAGGTAAATATTCCTTTAGAAAAGGCCCTGGATTTAGGGTGGCAGATTTTAGCCGAATGCTTTACCCCTGAAGAAACCGGAATTAAGAAGGCGATAATTAAAGAATATTGGCCGAAAAATCAATAATCTGTTATTGCTCTCTTCTAAAATCTAGAAGCTTGGGATAAAATTTTATGTAGTAAAATTTCATGTCCAAATTTAAATTGACTAAAGGGGAATTAAAGAGACAAAGGGATGCCCTCGGGCAATACGAAAGGTATCTTCCCACCTTGCAGCTTAAAAAACAGCAATTACAGCTTGAGATTAATCGCCAACTGGTAATTTTAGAGAAGAAAAGACGCGATGTAGAAGCGAAAAAAAATGAAATAGCAGGATGGGCCGGTTTACTTTCCGAACAACCGGTAAATCTCAAAACCATGATTCAGCCGGAACAAATTATTACCGCTGAAAAAAATATTGCGGGCGTGGATTTACCGCTATTTGAGCGCCTGGAATTTGAGCCTGCGGAATATGATTTATTCCTTTGCCCGTTATGGGTAGATACAGCAATTGAAGAATTGAGAAAACTTGTTTCGCTGCGCCAGGAGCTAAAGGTGTTAGAAAAAGAAGTTGCGATTTTAAGGCAGGAATTGCGCATTACTACACAACGGGTGAACTTGTTTGAAAAGATAAAAATTCCCGCCGCCCGCGAGGCGATAAGAGCGATTAAAATTTATTTAGGTGACCAGATGACCAATGCTGTTGGCCGCAGCAAGATCGCCAAAAGGAAATTTGAAGAGTTAGCATCCCAGGTAGCCTGAATTAAAATAAGAGAGTTAGGGATTAATTGTCTAAATATTTAATGGGAAGGAAAATCAATGATTGTTCCGATGAAGAAAATTAGCGTACTGGTGCGGGTAAAGGATGCTGATTCCTGCGTGGCAGGGCTGCGGAGTTTAGGCGTTTTGCATGTGGAGCATCAAAGAACGCCTTCAGGTAAAAATATCAGCGCACTCTTAGAGGATTTGGTGTTAATTAACCGCGCTATTGCCATCCTGTCAGAAATAGAATTCAGGAGCCAACATTCCTGTGAAGACAAAGCGCCGCACGATTGGCGCTTTACTGCCGGCCATATTATAGATATACGCAAAAGAATCGAACAGCTGCTGGAATATTCGCGCAACCTCAAGAATAACATAAGCCAGTGGCAGGCCTGGGGAGACTTTAAGCCGGAAGAGGTTAATGATTTAAATAGAAAAAATATTTTTATCAGGCTCTATAAAATTCCTGTTAAAGAGATAAAGAATATAAGTAAGGGCATTATCATAAAAAAGATTAAAGTTTCCGGCGGGATAGCCTATTGCATAGCAATTTCCAGGGAAAAGCTGGAATTGCCTTTTAAAGAAGCGGCCCTGCCAAAGATGGGCCTTAAAAAAATGCAGGAAAAACTTAAAGAGGACCAGGCGCTTTTGGAATCAATAAAAAAGGAAGTTAAAAAGCACAACTGTTATTTAAAGGCTTTTTTAGAGAAAAGGAAATTATTAGAGAAAGAATTGGAGTTTTATCAGGCGCGCAATGGCATGGCAGAAGCAGGCGAAATTGTTTATCTGGCCGGTTTTGCCCCTTATGATACAGTAAACAAGCTGGTTGAGGCTGCAAAAAAAGAGCACTGGGGAATATTGGTAAGTGAGCCGTCAGAAAATGACAGGGTCCCTACGCTGATCCGCTATCCGCGCTGGGTTTCGATCATCAAGCCCATTTTTAAAATCATAGAAGTCGTACCTGGTTACCGCGAGCTGGATATCAGCTTATGGTTTTTAATTTTCTTTTCTATCTTTTTTGGCATGCTTATCGGCGATGCCGCATACGGAGCGATTTTCTTTATACTTACTTTTTTAGCACAGAAGAAATGGCAAAGAAAACTGAAAGATAAAGCAATCTTTAATCTTTTTTATATTTTAAGCCTTTTTGCGATTATCTGGGGGGTGCTTTCCGGAACTTTTTTCGGGCAGGCGTGGTTACCTGGTTGGGTGAGGCCTTTAGTCCCAGCCTTACGGGATAGTTTGAAGGTACAGTCTTTTTGTTTTTTTCTCGGAGCGCTGCATTTAAGTATCGCGCACGTCTGGCGCGGGATAGTAAAACTGCCGTCTTTAAGAGCACTGGCAGAAGCAGGCTGGATTTTTATTTTGTGGACCGCTTTTTTACTTGCCAGGACTTTGATTTTAGGAGATAATTTTCCCGGCTTTGGGCTTTGGCTGTTGATTACGGGCGCAGCCCTGGTTTTATTTTTTACTAATCCCAGAAAAAACATAATTAAAGGAATTAGCCATGGGCTGGGCAACCTGCTTTTAAACCTGGTCAGTAATTTTACGGACATAGTCTCTTATATCCGCTTATTTGCTGTAGGCTTAGCTACGGTTGCGGTAGCGGATTCTTTTAACAAGATGGCTATGGAAGTCGGATTTGGCAGCATTGCTGCGGGAATACTTACTGCTTTTATCCTTTTGCTGGGGCATAGCTTAAATATATTGTTAGGCCCGATGTCCATCCTGGTTCACGGGGTCAGGCTAAACGTATTAGAATTTTGTAATCATCTCGATATAAAATGGAGCGGATTTAGTTACCAGCCGTTTCGAGAATAACCATTAGCTTAATAAAAAAGGAGATCATTATGCCAGAGTCAGTATTATTACAGTTTAAAGATTTGGGGGTAAGCGCAGTGTTAGCATTTGCCGCTATGGGTTCGGCATTAGGCTCAGGAATTGCCGGCATGGCAGCAGTAGGTGCATGGAAAAAGGCCTTTGCGCAAAACAGGGCAGCGGCTTTTATCATTGTTGCTTTTGTGGGCGCTCCTTTGACCCAGACCATTTACGGCATGATCGTGATGAACAGAATGGCAGAACTGGCTGTTAAAGGAACTTATCTTTGGGGCCTAGGCGTATTATGCGGTATAGCTATAGGTTTATCTGCCCTGATGCAGGGAAAGGCGGCAGCAGTTGCGTGTGACGCCATGGGTGAGACCGGCAAAGGTTTTGGCAATTACATTGTAGTTTTAGGTATAATAGAAACTGTGGCGCTTTTTGTAATGGCTTTTGTTATGGGGTTGTTAGGTAAATTATAGGATATATGGGCGGTTAGTTCAGTTGGTTAGAACGTGTGACTTACATTCACAAGGCCAGGGGTTCGAGTCCTCTACCGCCCACCAAATTTTGCGAAGCGCAAATTCATTCCAAGGAGCTGAGAAACGAAAAATATAATTTTTGGGTTAACTATTTTTTTAGTACCTGCTTACGCATTAGCGGTTTCCGGTGGAGTAAATTATCAGGAATTAGATTCCTCCGGCAGGGTTAAATCTAACGGCATTGAGATAGATTTAACCGATGATTTGGGTATTGGCAGCGAGGGAGTCATTGGTTATAACCTCAGATTAGATGCGGGTAAAAATCATCTGGGCTTAGACTATGCCAGCCTGGAAGCAGAAGGCGCAAACACATTAAGTAGAGATATTGAGTTTAACGGACAGACCTATAGCGCCAGCACCCATGTAGAGAGTAAATTAAAATGTGAATTACTTGAAATACAGTATTATTATGATATTATAACCCTTCAGTGGGAAAATTGGGGAATTGACCTAGCATCTTTGTTTAAGGTAAATATTTATGAGGCAGAAGTAAGCATAAAGGGTGGTGGTTATGATGAGACTTATTCTGAAACATTGCCTCTTCCTACTGTGGGCATAGCCGGCCAGTTAAACGCAACCAGGTATTTTAGCGTTCTTGGCCAGGTTAACGGAATTGGCTATTCAGATGATACTTACCTGGAGTATAAGGCTCTTTTGCGGATTAAACCTGCGCCGTTTTTTAATTTTGACCTTGGCTACAAAGGTATTCAGTTAAATTATTCTGATAGTAATAACCTCTTAGATTTAGATGTGGAAGGCTTTTTAATGCAGGGCGCCTTTATTTTTAAATTTTAGCTTGAAAAATCCGGGCCCGTGGTGCAGTCTGGTTTAGCACGTCAGATTGTCGATCTGAAGATTCGCGAGTTCAAATCTCGTCGGGCCCGCCAGAATATTGTTCCGCTGAAGCTCCGCAGCCAAACTGCGGAGCTTTTATTTGACAAAAAGCAGCCAATCGATAGGTAATGTCAAATAAATTGTGTAAATTCTTTTAATTGCTTATCCTCCCACTTGTTATTTAAGCGCCTTAGTATCGCATAGATTATCCGGTTTACGCTGTCTTGATTAGTAAAACAACTCATTGGCCTTGTGCGCCTGCGCACTTCTCTAAAGGCGCGTT